>CAMOXA010000016.1 GCA_946628745.1 uncultured Verrucomicrobiota bacterium
CGGGACAGTGGGGCACGGCGCTTTCTATGGCGTCGGCGTTCTTCGGCCTCGACTGCCGCGTGTTCATGGTCAAGTGCTCGTACGAGCAGAAACCCTTCCGCCGCGAAGTCATGCGCACGTACGGCGCGAGCGTCACGCCGTCGCCGTCGATGACGACCCAGATAGGCGAGAAGATCAACCGCGAGCATCCGGGCACGACAGGGTCGCTTGGCTGCGCGATATCCGAAGCCGTGGAGGCTGCAGTCTCGAATCCGGGCTACCGCTACGTGCTGGGCTCGGTTTTGAACCAGGTCCTTCTGCATCAGTCGATCATCGGGCTGGAGGCCAAGACCGCATTCGAAAAGATAGGCGAGAAGCCTGACGTGATAATAGGGTGTGCTGGCGGCGGCTCAAACCTCGGCGGACTGATAGCGCCGTTCATGGGCGAGAAGCTTCGCGGCGAGGCCGACTACAGGTTTGTCGCCGTGGAGCCCGCGAGCTGTCCGTCGCTGACGCGCGGACGCTACGCCTACGACTATTGCGACACGGGACGGATATGCCCTCTCGCCAAGATGTACACGCTCGGTGCGGACTTCGTCCCGTCCGCGAGCCACGCCGGCGGGCTGCGATACCACGGCATGAGCCCCGTACTCTCCGAACTGTACGACCAGGGTTTGATGGAGGCCAGAAGCGTCCGGCAGACCGACGTCTTCGCCGCGGCGCAGTATTTCGCCCGCACTGAGGGCATACTGCCGGCGCCGGAGTCGAGCCATGCCATCCGCGCCGCGATGGACGAGGCCGTGAAATGCCGCGAAACGGGCGAAGGGAAAACCATTCTTTTCGGACTGACCGGCACTGGCTATTTCGACATGACGGCATACCAGGCGTACAACGACCATCTGATGGGCGACTATGTGCCGGACGACGCGGAACTCGAAGAGTCGTTCGCGAAACTGCCCAACGTGTGACGGGGCCGCGGCGCACATTCGCAACATATAGTTTTGCATAAAAACTTTTTTTGCGCAATTTTCGCCACCAAGCCGCAGAATATGCTATAATGTAAAACATGTTGACAATGATTCTAGCGGCGGCTCTGGCCATCGGAGCGTTTTCGGCGGCGTTTTTCGCGGCCGGTTTGGGTGTGGCGTGGAGCGTTACGGCAGGCGTCGTGGCGTTTTTCGCGTTCCAGTTCGTGTTCGGCTACTTCTTGCGAAAGCACATAATGGCCGACATGTCGAGCGTGCAGCAGATTCTTCTGGAGGGCCAAAAGCGCCTTCAGCAGAAAATCCAGCGCTGGCAGCTGCGTCCGCCGGGATCCATGCAAGCGGCGCAGCGCGAAATCGCCGAAGACACGCGGGTGTTCGTCGGCGAGGCCCTGGCCCAGACGGAGCGCCTGGACAAGTACAGGCTGTGGGTGCCGATGATCGACCGCCAGAAGGCGACAGCGCAGGTGCAGCTGAACTGGATGATCAAGGACTTCAAGAAAGTCGACGAGCTGCTGCCGAAGGTAATCATGGCCGACCCCTCGCTCGTCGCGATGAAAATGGCGCGCATGCAAATGCTGGACGCTCCGCTCGAAGACATCCGCAAGGCGTACGAGAAAGGGACCAGGCGCTTGAGATACAACCAGAACGTGCTCGCCGCGGCGTGCTACAGCTGGATTCTCGTCAAGCGCGAGAAGGTGGACGAGGCGTTCAAGGTTCTTACCGACGCGTTGAAATCGAGCGACAACGAGACGCTCAAGCGCAACCATGAGGAGCTGATGAACAACCGGGTGGCGCATTTCAGCAACTCCGGGCTTGGAGACCAGTGGTATGCGCTTCACCTGGAGGAGCCGAGAACGCGAGGGCCGAGGCAGCGGCCCGTTTGGAAGTGAAGAGCGATGCGTGGACCGACTCGAAAGGCCATAGTGTTGGGAGCCGGACTGGGCACGAGGCTCAGGCCGCTTACTTGCAGCGTGCCAAAGCCGTTGATGCCGGTCTGGGGCGAGCCGATGCTCGCGCGCACAGTGGCGCTGCTTCGATCGTGGGGAGTCGACGACATCGTCGTGAACTGCCACTACCTGCACGGACAGATCGAGAAGTGGTGCGCGGCAAACGGATGCCGGGCCTCGTATGAACCGGATATACTGGGTACGGGCGGCGTGCTGAACCCCCTGCGCGAGTGGATAGGCGGCGACGATTTTTATCTTGTGAACGGAGATATCGTCTTCGACGGCGTGGACGAATGCCCGTTTTCCCCGCCGGACGCGCTCCCGCCTTCCGTAATCGGCGAGTGCCTTGTCGTGGAAGACGGGCCGCGCACCATAGAGGCCGAGCCGGAAGGGAATCTGGTCACATGCTGGCAGAGCCCGGATCCGGGATGCCGCGGCACTTTCACGTATTGCGGCGTCGCGAGGCTTTCCGCCGCGGTGCTGGGCTATGTCCGCGAGACCGGGTGCTCGTCAATAGTCGACGCCTACGAAAAGGCGATGATGGACGGCCGGTTCATGAAGGCCGTGCAGCCCGCGTCGCTGCTGTGGACCGACGCCGGGACTGTCGCGTCGTACATGGCAGTGAACTCCGACGGGGAGGACAACGCTTTCGACGCCATCCCGCAGGTGAAGGCCGCGATGTCGGCGGCCGGCGTCGAGCCCGGGAGGCTTTCGCCCGTGTCGTTTCTCGGCGCGCGCGGCAGCGACCGCTGCTTCTTTCGTCTTGGCGACGCGGCGGTCGCGATTGCATACGACGACTCGAAGAGGTCCGAGAACGCGAAGTACGCCGCCCACGCGCGGTGGCTCGCGTCGAAGGGCGTGCCGGTGCCGCGGCTTCTGGCGGATCTGCCCGGAATGAAGACGCAGGTCTTCGAGTGGGCGGGCGTCGAGCGCAAGATGAACATCGACGAATATGTCACGGTTCTGGAAGCTCTCGCCAAGTTCAACGCGCTCGATCCGGCGGGGCTCGATTTGGAGCCGCCGTTCAACGCCGAGCTGTGGGAGTGGGAGCGCAATCTTTTCGCTGAATACTGCCTGGGCGGCCGATACCACATGGAATGCCCGCCCGCCGTCGCTAAGGAGCTCGCCGCCGTCGCGGAGCGCCTCGACAGGGAGCCGCCGGCGCTCGTGCACAGGGATTTCCAGTCGTCCAACGTGCTGTGGCGCAATGGGCAGATGAGCATAATCGATTTTCAGGGCATGCGCATGGGACCCGCGGCGTACGATCTCGCCTCGCTTCTCTACGATCCTTACGTTTCGCTTGCCGAAAAACGGCGCGGCGAGTTCGCGGCTTTCTACGGCAAGCTTTCGGGCCGTCCCGAAAGCGCGGACGTGCTGCCTTTCGCCGCCGTCCAGCGCCTCGCACAGGCGCTTGGCGCATACGGCCGCCTCGCGTCGGTAGGGCAGCCCCAGTTCGGCAGGTACGTGCTGCCGGCGCTCGAGAACATGCTCGCCGCGGCGGACGAAGCGGGGCTGGACGCCGTGGGCGCGCTGGCCGAAGACCTCATAGCGCGCGAGCAGCCGGCTTCTGCGGAACACAAACATTGCGGCTGCGGCTGCGGCGAACACCCGGAGACGGACTCATGAAGGCCGTGCCGTCATTCATCAGCCGCGTGAAGCGCACCGGCTCCAGGCGCCGCGGCGAAGTGAAAACCGTCGCGATGGGCCGCGAACGCGTTTTCACCGCCTGGGATGTCGGCGATGACACCTACATCTTCGAAAAGGGCGTCTCTAAACACCTTGACGAACATCCGTCGGTTCTGGTCGTCTCGAAGTGCGACCTCAGGCGGGGGGCCAAGGGCCGCGTCATGACAATGACGACAGGCAACCATTCCGTGGCGGCGTTTCCGCTTCTCGACGGCAGGTTCTGGAAGCTTTCGAAAGTGCCTTCGGCCAAGCGCGGCGACGTTTTGATGCACTGCATACTCTGCGCGAACGTGGTCGGCGGCAAGGTCGAGATATCCCAGCGCGACGTGCCGGCGAAGACGCTCTTCGCCGCCGACGAATGGCTGCTCGGACCGGCCGGTTTCGCAATGCCCGACATCGTCTTGGGCGAGCGCAACGAGGCGACCATCGACCACTACCGCAGGCTCGGGCAGGAGTGGCGCGTAAAGCCTCTGGCGTGGACCGAAAGCGACATGAAAGTCGCGCTTGCGGCCTCGGTGAAGAGAATATCCGCCAAGATACGATACTACCACTCGATGAAAGGCGTGCACTTCCTCTCCTTCCCGGAATTCAGCCGGTTCGCGAATCTCGCGCACACCGATTTCGACGAGTTCGTGCGCGGACTCAAGGAGCTTGTTAGCGTCTACGAGGGCAACCAGTATTCGTTTACGCGCATGCCCAAGTACCGCGGCCACCACGAAATCGAATTCTTCGGCGTCAGACGCGGCGTCGCTCTCGACCGCCTCGTGCCCGAGCTTGACAAGCTGATGGAGGCGATCGTTCTCGGGCGCATCGACCAGGCCGGCGCGGCGGCAAAGGCCGACGAGGCGGTCGCGCTTTTCAAATCCATCTTGAACAAGCCGGATCTTGCGGACGAATCGAGCCGGCTGTTTGTCGAAACGCTGTACATGCACATAACGGGCGAGATATACTCCGTGGCGGGCGAAGGCTCGACGCCTGCGTTCGACGACAGGCGGACAGCTCTGCCCGGGGCGACATTCGTCGACGGCAGGCCGGTGTTCCATCCCGGCGTTGACGACCGCAACGAGGTCCTGCTCTCCAACATACGCGGTTTGATGTCCAAAGACGAAATCATCGAATACGCCAACGTGTACGAGCTGCGCACCGACGAAGACGTGCCGGTCGGCCGCGGCAGAACGCGCGAAATCGTCTTCAAGACGAGCCGCGGTCCGCTCGAACAGAGCATGGTCGAGAAGCTGCTTTCGCGCGCGACGAAGGGCTATTCCAGCTACATGCTCGCGCGCGTGCAGGCGTTCAAGGCCCTGGGCATAGCGCTCAGCGACTACAGGATACTGCGGCGCAGGGCGCAGATGAAGAAGCGCCTCGTCGACGTCTACATACGCCGCCGCTGCGAAGGCGAGCCGATGGACGCGATACCCGGCAACTATTTCAAGAACGCCGACGATTCGTCAGTCGAGGAAAAGGAAGTTGTCCTCGCGCTTGCCTCCCTGATGGGGGATGCGGCCGCGCAGAATATGGCCATGAAGAAATTCGACAGCGCGACCAACAGTCCGCTGTACGGCGTCGGCAAGGAGATATACGAGTTCGAATACGACATAATATCGTCGCGTGTCGTGCCGAAGAAAGTCTCCACGTGCTCGGTTCGCGGGAGCTTCGGGTGGCCGTGCCTCGACTACGACGACGACAACCTTCGCGCGTGCTTCAGTTTCTATCTCGGGCACTACGCGCACGCTTTGAAGCTCTACCAGCAGCAGCACGAAGTGACGATGCAAGAAGTCGCCGAAAGGTTCATGGACGGGTTCGAGTACCGTACGCGTTCCATGGAGTGGCAGCTTTCGGTGATGCGCGACAGGTTCGAGTCGTTCAAGCCGAACCTGCCCGCTTCGTTCGGCTTCGACCGCAAGTGGCGTTTCGCCATGTGGTCGCTCGAACGCCAGGAGCGGCGCCTTTCTGTCATCAAGTCGATGTTCTACCAAAAAGTCGAGATTGAAGAAAATGAAGACTTACGGAATAATCCCCAGTAGATTCGGCTCCAGCCGGTTCCCGGGCAAGCCCCTCGCCGTCCTGGCCGGCAAGCCTCTTGTCGCCTGGGTCGTCGAAGCCGTCAAAAAAGCGAAGTCGCTTGACGAGGTCCTTGTCGCCACCGACGATTCGCGCATCGCCGACGCCGTGCGCGCATACGGCGGCGAGGCGGTCATGACGCCGTCTTCGCTGCCGAGCGGCACCGATCGCATAGCCTGCGCGGCCCGCGCGAGATGCGCGGCGGAAGGTCTCTCGGACTTTGCCGACGACGACATACTCGTCAACATCCAGGGCGACGAACCGCTGATCGATCCCGCGCTTGTCGACGCATTGGCGATCAAGCTCAAAATGAACCAGCGCTGGGACATGGCGACGGCCGTCACGCCAATAAAATCGGCGGAAGATCTCGCCGCGAAATCCGTCGTGAAGGTCGTGCTCGACCGCGGCGACGCGGCGCTCTACTTTTCCCGCGCGCCGATTCCGTGCGTGCGCGACGGCGAAAGCGATCTCAAGAGCGGCATGTACGTCAGACATCTGGGCATTTACGCCTATCGCGGCGCTTTTCTGAAGCGGTACATAGCCGAGCCGCCCTGCGATTTGGAGAAAATCGAGAAGCTCGAGCAGCTGCGGGCTCTTTGGATGGGCGCTAAAATAGCCGTCGTGCGTACCGAAGACGACGGCGTAGGTGTGGACACTCCCGAGGATGCGGAGCGTGTCGGCAGGATTCTCGCCAGTCGCGCCTCGTGAGCGCCGCGCCGTCCTGAGGCGCGCCTTTGTCGACTCGCTGCCCGTTTTGATGGGCTACACGACGATGGGCTTCGTCGCGGGCGTTCTGCTCGCTGCGAAGGCCGGGCTCCACCACGCGCCGCTCTGGGCTTTTCTGTCCAGCGCGACCTGCGTTTCGGGGACATTCAACTTCGCCGTCGTGCAGCCTGTCTCGGAGCGCGTCTCGGTCTGGTCCGTCGCTCTGATGACGGCCGGCATAAACTTTCGCTACGCCTTCTACGGTTTTACGATGCTCGCGCGCTGGAAAGACGTCCCTCTCGTCAGAAAGCTCTTTCTCGTGCACATGCTTTCGGACGAGAACTACGCGCTTGAAGCGGCGTGCCGGTACCGCAAGCCTTCCGCGAATCTATTGTACTGTCTCGCGATATCGGCGATGAATCTGTCGTACTGGGTCGCCGGCACGACGGCGGGCGCGCTCGCCGTCGCCATTCTCGAAGGCGCGCTGGATCCCGAGGCGATAAGACGCTGCACGAATGGCATGGAGTTCGCGATGGTTGCGCTTTTCCTGGTGATATTCACTGATCAGATAAGGGGGATGGTGCGTCATGCATCAAAATGAGTTTCTGTACATGTTTGCGGTGGTGGGCGCCGGCTGGGCGGTGACATACGGCATGCGCGCGCTGCCTTTTCTTCTCTTCTCCGGACGCGACCGGCAGTTGCCGCCGTGGGTCGAGCGCTTCGGCAATCTGGTCTCGCCTGTCATCATCGCCGCGCTTGTGGTCTATTCCTACACGGGCCTTGCCTGGCGCACGCCGTGGCCGTACATCGCCGGCGCGCTTACGGTGGCCGTCCAGCTCTGGCGCGGCAACCCGCTCGCGAGCATCGTCGCAGGAACCGCCCTGTACATGTGCCTTCTCGCCTGCGGGTGCCAGACGGACGCGCAGACGCTTTCATACGACGGCACCCACCCGCTTATACGTTTCACGGCCAGAGGCATAAAGTTCCAGGACGAATACGTCTCGCCCGCCGAAGCGGTCGAACGCCTGAAAAAGAACAAGGTGCCGACGAGCGACACGATACATGTTCTGGTCGATCCCGAATACACCGACCGGCACGGATTGTGGGTCTTCCAGTACAACTACCTCGGTTCGGCCGGCTACAGGCGCGTTCTTTTCGTGAACGAGCGCAAGGCGACATCCGGCGTAATGCGCGGCGGCCGGAGATTCGGGCGATGACGCTCTTGCCGAAGTTCTTCGCCGTTTCGCTTCTGCTGGCGGTCGCGCCCGGTCCGGACATACTTTTCGTCCTCGCGCAGTCGGTCGAACGCGGCGCCGCCGCGGGCGCCATGGTCACTCTGGGGCTTTGCACCGGACTTTGCGTGCACGTCCTTCTCGCCGCGCTCGGTTTCGCCGCTGTGATCGGCCGCTACCCTCGCGCATTCAAGGCTGTCACGCTTTTTGGCGCGGCATACCTCTGCTGCCTCGCCGTGATGTCGTGGCGCGAGGCGCCGGTCGTGCAAATCGGCGGCGGAGCGCCGTGCGCGGGCGATATCGGCTTTCTGCGGCTGTATGCCCGCGGCATTGTCATGAATCTCTGCAACCCGAAGGTGATACTGTTCTTTCTCGCGCTCGTGCCCGGCTACGTAGACGCGAAACGCGGCAGGACCGTCTTGCAGTTCGTCGTTCTCGGCGCGGTTTTCGCGGCGGCGGTCCTTATTGTGTTCAATGCCGTCTCACTTGCGGGCGGAGCCGTTTCGCGCCATCTTGCCGGACAGCCCGGCGCCATGCCGCGGCTGAGGTATTTCTCGTCGATAGTCATGTTCGGCATAGCGGTTTGGATAGCATGGACGAATCTGCGCCACGACCGCGCCGCGGGAAAGGCGGACGGCGCCGCATGACCCGCGCCCCCGCCAGATTCCCCGTCGAAGAACGCCTCGGCGAGATAAAAGAGGCTCTCGCCGCGAACAGGAGCGTGGTGCTCGTCGCCCCTCCGGGCAGCGGCAAGACGACATGCGTGCCGCCCGCCCTGCTGAACGAAAGCTGGCTCGGCGGCAGGAAGATCGTCATGCTCGAACCGCGCCGTCTCGCCGCCAGAAGCTGCGCGTCATTCATCGCCCGCGGTCTCGGCGAGCCGGTCGGCGGCACCGTTGGCTATCAAGTGCGCCTTGAGCGCAGAATCGGTCCGTCCACCCGCCTGGAGATAGTCACCGAAGGGCTCCTCGCGCAGAGGCTCCTGGCGGATCCTGAACTTTCGGACGCAGGTCTTGTCATCTTCGACGAATTCCACGAGCGCTCCCTCGCGTGCGACACCGCCTTCGCTCTCGCGCTGGAAGTCCGCCGCGCGCTCCGGCCTGACATGCGCTTGATGGTGATGTCGGCGACGCTCGACGCCGGCGAGGTCGCGGCGCACCTCGGCGACGCGCGCACCGTCCGCGCGGAAGGCCGCATGTATCCCGTCGAAACCCGCTATCTGGGCGACATGCCGGTGAGCGCCGCGGTCGTTCGGGCGCTTCGCGAGACGCAAGGCGACATCCTCTGCTTCCTGCCGGGCGAAGGCGAGATACGCCGGACAGCCGAATCGCTCGCCGCGGCGGACGCCGACGTGAGGGCGCTCTACGGCAGCCTGCCGAAGGAGGATCAGGACCGCGTCTTCGCGCCGTCCTCGCGCCGCAAGGTGATTCTCGCCACGTCCATAGCCGAGACCTCGCTTACCATACCGGGCATAACATGCGTCATCGATTGCGGACTCATGCGCATCCCGCGCTTCTCTCCGTCCACCGGGATGAGCGGACTTGTCACCCTGCCGCTCTCGCAGGACCGCGCCGAGCAGCGCCGCGGCCGCGCCGGGCGCGTCCAGGCCGGCGTATGCTACAGACTGTGGGAAGAAGGCGCGGACGCCCAGCGCCCGAAAAAGATGTCGCCCGAGATTCTTGACGCCGACCTTGCTTCGCTCGTGCTCGTAAGCGCCGCGTGGGGCGCGACCCGTCGCGAAGATCTGCCGTGGATGACCCCGCCGCCGGCGAGTTCGTGGGAGCAGGCGTCTGGGCTTCTCAAACTCCTAGGCGCGCTGGACGCCGACGGCAGGCTTACCGGCAAAGGCGAGGCCATGTCGCGCCTGCCGATGCACCCCCGCCTCGCCAACATGGTGATGAGCGCGCAGGGCGGCGAGACGGCCGCATTGCTCGCGGCGATCGTCGAGGAAGGTTCGCGCTCGCGCGAGACTGACATACGCCGCATTCTCGACGAAGTGGCCGAAACTCCGTCGCGGCCTTTCTCCCGGCGCATAATCCAGTTGTCGCGGCGTTTCGCCGGCCGCTCCCCCGAGCGGCAGTCCGCCGGGCCGGCGCTTTCCGAAGGCGCCCTGCTGGCGCTCGCCTACCCGGACAGAATCGCGAAGAACCGCGGCAACGGAACTTTCAGAATGGTATCGGGCCGCGGCGCCGCGCTTGAGCAGTCGGACCCTCTCGCCAAGTCGCCTTATCTCGTGTGCTGCGAACTTGACGACAGGCCGGGCGACGCCAAGGTCTTTCTCGCCTGTCCGATAGGCGAGGATGAAATAGAGTCGATGTTCGCGGCAAGCATGGTGGACGAACCGGTGTGCGAATGGGACCGCCGCGAAGAACGCGTCAAGTGCGCCGTCCGCCGCAGGCTCGGCGCGATGACCCTGAGAGAGACGCCAAGCGCCCAGGCCGCCGATCCCGGCGCAATCGCCGCGGCTCTCGTCGCGGGCGTCAGACAGAAGGGGGTCGAGAATCTGCCGTGCTGGACGAAAGAGACCAGGCAGCTTCGCGCGCGGCTGGAGTTTTTGCACCGCCATTGCGGCTGGCCGCAGGTGACGGATGAAACAATCGTCCGCGCCCTCGAGGGTTTTGTCGGCGGCATGACCCGGTGGCGCGACCTCGAACGCCTCGATCTCGCGTTGGTGTTCGACGCGATTCTTGCGGCCGGCGGACACGACAGGCGCGAACTCGACAGACTCGCGCCTGTGCGCATGGAAGTCCCCAGCGGCAGCCGCATGCTCATACATTACGAAGGCGACGAGCCGACGGTCGAAGTGCGGCTTCAAGAGTGCTTCGGCCTCTTCGAGACGCCTCGCGTCGCCGGCGGCAAGGTGCCTGTCGTGATGACGCTTCTGTCGCCGGCGCAACGCCCGGTGCAGATCACGAAGGATCTCGCCGGATTCTGGCGGGAGGGCTACCGGCTCGTGCGCAAGGACATGCGCGGCAGGTACCCGAAGCATTACTGGCCCGAAGACCCCGCGACGGCCGTCGCCACCCGGCGCGTGCGCCCGAAGTAGCACGGCCGCGCGACCTGCGCCTCCGCCTCTGGCCGCGGACGTTCCGGCAGTGGCGCGCGCGCGGCATTTTTGCTATAATACACGCCATGAATACAACTGCAGGAACTTTGATGTGCGCGCTTGGCGGTTTGGCAGGCGCGGTGTTTGCGCTTCCGTTCAGAGGCGTCAAGGGCTGGAAATACGAATCGTACTGGTTCGTGTACGCTTTGGCGGGGCTTGTCGTCTTCCCGCTCTGCCTTGGCCTGGCGACCACGAAGGATCTGTTCGGCGTCATAGGCGGCGCCGCGCCGAAGACGCTTTTGCAGTGTGCCGGCTTCGGGGCTCTTTGGGGCGTCGGCGGCTTGACGTGGGGACTTATGATCCGGTATCTCGGCATTGGCCTGGGGCTGGCGATAGGCTGCGGTCTGTGCTCCGCCGCCGGTACGCTCATCCCGCCGGTCGCGACGGGCCATGCGGCCGATTTGGTCAAAGACGGCGCCGCCGTCATGACGCTTGCATCGGTCGTTGTCTCTCTGGCCGGCATAGTCCTGGTCGGCTTCGCCGGCAAGCTCAAGGAAGGCGAGCTTGACGAGGAGGCGAAGAAAAAGGCTGTCGCCGAATTCGATTTCAAAAAGGGAATGACCGTCGCGGTGTTCTCGGGTATTGCGTCCGCCGGCATGAACTTCGGCTTGCAGTCCGGCGGCGAGCTGGAGGCCGCCTCGCTCAATCTCGGCACAAGCGCTTCATGGGCCGGGATGCCGGTTCTTGTCGTCGTGCTGTGGGGCGGCTTCGCGGTCAACGCCGCATGGTGCCTCTGGCAGAACGCGAAGAACGGCTCGTTCTGCGACTACGTGTCGCGCGGTGCCGCCAACTGGACGTTCGCCGCGCTCGCAGGCGTAATCTGGGCGATGCAGTTCGCGTGCCAGAAGATCGGCGAGCCGGCAATGGGTGAAATGCGCTACATATCGTTCGCGGTCGTGATGGGCAGCTGCGTGCTGTTCTCGTCGCTTCTCGGCGTGTTCCTCGGCGAATGGAAGGGCACCGGCGCGAAGACGCGCGCCGCGCTCGTCGCCGGGCTGGCCGTCCTGGCCGCTTCGATAGGCATAGCGGTCGTTGCAAAAGGTCTGTGATACCGGCGGGCGGAAAATGGGCAATTATCAGAATACACGACACCACAAAGGGCCGCGCGAAATGGTCACGGGCGGCGAATGGATATACGGGCGCAATCCCGTGGAGGAAGCTCTTGCGGCCGGGCGGCGCACATGCTCCGAAATAGTCCTGCCGCCGGCCTTCCCCGACGAGGACGACCAGATACGCCGAATTCGCGACGAGGCGGTCTCCCGCAGACTCGCGATCCGCACGATGGACCGCAACCAGCTTGACAAGCTCGTCCGGTTCGGCCACCATCAAGGCGTCGCGCTCAAGACGACCGGATACCCTTACGTGGGTTTCGAGGAGATACTCGCCGCCGTGCGCGACGACGAGAACGCGCTTGTCGTGGTTCTCGATCACCTTGAAGATCCTCAGAACGTGGGCTCCATCCTCAGGACTGCCTGCGCCGTCGGCGCGGCGGGCGTCGTGATACCGGAAGACAGGGCGTGCGGAATCACACCCGCAGCGGTTCGCGCCTCCGCAGGCGGCGCCGAGTACCTCAAAGTCGCCCATGTCGTGAACCTCGTGCGAGCCATCCAGGATTTGAAGGACGCGGGAATGTGGATGACCGGTCTCGACTGGGGCGGTGACGCCAAGGCCTACACCGAAATCGATTTCAAGGGACGTTGCGGCCTTGTCGTCGGCGCCGAAGGGACCGGGATATCGCGGCTCGTCCGCCAGAACTGCGACTTTATCGCCGAACTGCCGATGCCAGGCGGCTTCGAATCGCTGAACGCAGGTGTCGCCGCGGCGGTCGCAATGTATGAAATACTGCGCCAGCGCGGCGTTTCGGCAAAATGAAAAATTGCGAAACGACCCTCGCCGGCGTCGTCGCGGCCTTGCGCGGCGGATGCCGCGCCGTCCTGCTCGTCCGGCACGGCGAACGCCCCAAGATGGACCCGAAAGACCCGACGTTCGGCGACAGCCTGCCGCTGACGGCCGAAGGCGAGCGCACGGCGCGGCTGTTTGGCGAGGCGCTGCGGGAGTTCGCGGACGAGACGGATTTCTGCACGAGCCCCCTCAGGCGCACGCGCATGACAGCGTCGCTGATAGCCGAAGGCATGGGTGCCGCCGCGCCGGACATACCCGCATTCGGCTGCCTAGGCAACGAGTCGTTTTTCTACCGCGACGCTTTGGAGGTCCTGCACGTCTTCACTCCGCCCGAAAACTTCTTCCCGAAAAGCATAGAGTACATGGATACCGGCGTCCAGAGGGGGTTCAATCCGCTCGGCGAGTCTGCCGACGCGCTCGAGACGTGGTTGTACGGCCGGTTCGGCAGACGCCTGCTGATAGCGGCGACGCACGATTTGTACATCGCGGCGTTCCTGGCCGCGCGCGGCGCGTACATGGACCGTTCGCGCGAGACGTGGCCGCGGTTTCTGGACGCCGCGGCGATTCTCGTTTCGCCGGACGGCGTGCGCAGGTACGCGCTCGTGCGCTCCGGCCTGTCGACTGGGATTGTCGGCGTAGGCGCCCCGGTGCAGAGCGTTCCCTGAGCGGCCGGCGGGCGCATTGCAGTGGGCGGGTGTAAATGGTATAATATGCCTCGCATGGAGAATCATATCCAAAGAGAAACGGAAATAACGTCACCGTCGAATCCGAAGCTCAAGTACGTCGTGCGCCTCAGAACCTGCTCGGCCCGGGAAGAGTCCGGCGAGATGATTGTCGAGGGCTACCGCGAGTGCCGGCGCGCTTTGGACAACGGCTATCGCCCCAGGGCGATGTTCCACTGCCCCGGCTTCTATCTCAAGAACGAGAACGAGCCGGCGCTTGTCGACGAGTGCGCCCGGCTCGGCGCCGAAATATACACATGTTCCAAGACATGCTTCGAGAAGATCGCCTACAAAGAGCGTCCTGACGGACTGTTGATGGTCGGCCCCCACATATCGATAAAGCTGGCCGATTTGAAACTGCCCGAAAACGCGCTTGTCATAGTCACCGAGGCCATCGAGAAGCCCGGCAACCTCGGCACGATTCTGAGGTCGGCAGACGCGGCGAAGGTCGCCGCGGTAATCGTCTGCGACCGCACGACAGACATCCACAACCCGAATGTCGTCAGGGCGTCCACCGGCACGATGTTCTCGGTGCCGGTCGTCGAAGCGTCGAGCGACGAGGCGCTCGCGTGGCTGAAGGCGCACGGCTTCCAGATTCTCGCCGCGACGCCGCACGCCGAGAAGCTCCACTTCGAGGTGGACCTGACCGGCAACGTCGCCATAGCGCTCGGCGCCGAACAGTATGGACTTACCGCGAAGTGGATGGACGGCGCCGGGTTGCGCGTGAGAATACCGATGCTCGGGCTCGCCGATTCGCTGAACGTATCCGCCGCGGCGACGATTCTCGTCTACGAGGCCGTGCGCCAGCGTCTGGCGGCGGGCATCGAGAAGGTTCCCGGTTTCATACCCTGGCATGGTGAAGGAAGGCACGACCACTGACATGAGATTTGCATATCCGTTTTTTCTTGCTTTCGCGGCGCTTGTTCCCGTCGCGGCGTTCTACTGCGCCTATCTGATGGCCCGGCGCGAAAAGGCTCTCGTCAGGCTGACGTCCGCCCCGCCGAAGTCGTCTCTGCCGTGGCTTCAGCTGCTCGTCATGAGCGTCGGCCTCATGCTGGTGCTTTTCGCGGCGGCCCGGCCGCAATGGGGGCGCGAGGGCGAGGTGCATGTCGCCGGCAGCCGCAATGTCGTCGTCGCCATAGACGTGTCGCGCTCGATGCTCGCGGCGGACGTGCGCCCCAACAGGCTTGAAAGGGCGAAGGCGGACGTCGCCGATCTGATAGATTCGCTCGAAGGCGACCGGTGCGCGCTCGTGGCGTTTCGCAGAACCGGCGTCGCCTTGTGTCCGCTTACCACCGATCGCGGATTCCTCCGCGGCGCGCTGGAGTCGCTTTCGCCGGATTCCGCGCCGAGAGGCGAGACCGATCTCGGCAGCGCGATACGCGAGTCGCTGAAGGTCGTCGCCCAGGTCGACGGCGTGGACGGCGCTAAAGCCGACCACAGTGCGATCATTCTGATATCGGACGGCGGCGATCTGCGCGGCGGCGCTCTCGAAGCGGCCGGTGTCGCCAAGAGTCGCGGCGTGCCGGTTTTCACGGTCGGCATCGGCGACCCGAAGGCGGGTTCGACCATCCCGGCCGAGGACGGCGGCATCCTGAAGTTCGACGGCAAGCCGGTCGTCGTGAAGCTCGAGGAGGAGGCGCTTAAAGCCGTCGCCGCCGCCTCGGGCGGCCGCTATGTGCCTCTCGCGACCGCGCGCACGGCCGAAACCACCCTCGGCTCGATATACAGAAGCTTCCTCAGACAGGTCGCCGCCAAGGAGCAGAACGAGGAGGACGACCGTCTCGCCGAGCGTTACATGTGGTTCCTGTGCGCCGGTCTGGCGATGCTTCTCGCGGGCGCTTCGCTCTCCCGCGGCAGATTTCGCGCCGGGACTTCTTCGTCAAAAAGAT
>CAMOXA010000017.1 GCA_946628745.1 uncultured Verrucomicrobiota bacterium
GAGCGACGGTTTCCTAAACCGTAGGTTCCGGGTTCGATTCCCGGCAGTCCCACCAGACGTCCGAAGATGAGAGTATACGTCGATATAGACGATGTGCTGTGTGAGACGGCCGCGTCGCTTTGCATCCTGGCCGAACGCGAATTCGGCAGGAAAGTAGCATATAAGGATGTCGGTGATTTCGACTTGAAAGCGGTGTTTGGGCTGTCGGACGGCGAGATGGAGCGTTTTCGCGAACTTTCGCACAGACGGGAGGTGTTGCTTTCATTTCCTGCTACGCCGGGAGCGGTGGATGGCGTACTGGCGCTCAAGTCGGCCGGGCACCTTGTGGATATCGTCACGGGCCGGCCGGCTTACACCCATCGCGACACTTCGGACTGGCTTCGCGAGGCCGGGCTGGGGGATTTTCCGGTAACTTACGTCGACAAGTACGGCCGCACGTTCAAAAGCGGACCGGACGATCCGCCGACAGTCTCTCTCTCCGAGATCGAAGCGCGCGGATACGATATCGCCATAGACGATTCGCCGGTCGTACTGAAGCTACTCGCGCATTGGCGAGAGACGAAGGTTCTCGTCTTTGCCAGGCCGTGGAACCGGAGGTTCAGCCTCGCCGCGAACATGACGCGCGCGGCGGACTGGACGGAGATTTTGTCTTCCATACAGTCCGCCCGCTCGCCGTTCGCGTCCGGCTGCTAGCCGATTTTTATCGTCCCGCCCTCGGCCGTGACCGGAATCGTCGCGCCGGGCGCGAATCGGCCGGCAACGATCGCCTTGGCAATCGGGTTCTCCAGCTCGCGCTGAATCGCACGCTTGACCGGTCGTGCGCCGAACTGCGGGTCGTAGCCTTCTTTCGCAAGCACCGAAAGGGCTTTCTCGTCCACTTCCAGCGCGAGATTCTGTTCGGCCAATCTCTTCGCGAGATCCTTGAGCTGGAGTTTGACGATTTCGCGTATCTGAGCTTCGGTTAGCGAGTCGAACTCCAGTATCTCGTCGAGCCTGTTCAGGAACTCCGGACGGAAGATGCTCGCCAGCTCCTGCCGCGGCGCGTTGGACGTCATGATCACGACCGTGTTTTTGAAACTGACGGTGCGTCCGTGGCTGTCTGTCAGTCGTCCGTCGTCCAAAACCTGCAGAAGCATGTTGAACACGTCGGGATGCGCCTTTTCGATTTCGTCCAGCAGCACGACCGAGAATTGCTTGCGCCGGACGGCCTCGGTGAGCTGTCCGCCGTCTTCAAATCCGACATAGCCGGGCGGCGCGCCGACGAGACGTGAGACGGCGAACTTTTCCATGTATTCCGACATGTCGAGCCGCACCATCGCGTTCTCATCGTCGAACAGTTCCTGGGCGAGCGCCTTGGCGAGCTCGGTTTTTCCGACGCCGGTAGGGCCGAGAAAGAGGAAGGCGCCGACAGGACGGTTGCGGTTCTTTATTCCGGCGCGCGATCTTATGACTGCGTCGGCGACTGCGTCGACGGCGCGGTCCTGGCCGATTACCCGCTCGTGCAGCGTCGCGCCGAGGCGCATCAGCTTCTCGCGCTCGCCCTCGACGAGCTTCGCGACGGGGATTCCGCTCCACCGCGAGACGACCTCGGCGATTTCCTCGGCGGTCACTTCCTCTCTGAGCAGGGCCTCGGCACCGTCCTTAGACGAATTGTCTTCATGGGCCTTGAGGCGCTTCTCGAGTTCGGGAATGACCCCGTACTTGTATCGAGAGGCGGTTGCGTTGTCGCCGCGGTTGAGCGCGATTTCGAATGCGCGTTTTGCATTGTCCAGTTCCTGTCTTATGTGCCGCACCTCTTCAAGCGCGGCCTTTTCTTTTTTCCACTGTGCGTTCATCCTGTCGGCTTTGGCCTTCAGGTCTTTGAGTTCCGTCTGCAGCTCGGCGAGCCGCTTTGCAGAGGCTTCGTCTTTTTCCTTCTTGAGGGCGATCTCTTCGATCTCAAGGCGTCTGACGTGGCGGGATATCTCGTCGAGCTCCTGCGGACACGAGTCCATCTCGGTCCTGATTCTCGCGCACGCTTCGTCCAACAGGTCTATCGCCTTGTCGGGCAGGAATCTGTCCTGGATGTATCTCGACGACAGAACGACGGCGTTGACGAGCGCTTCGTCGCGGATGTGCACGTTGTGATATTTTTCGAAGCGGTCTTTTATGCCGCGCAGGATCGATATCGCGTCTTCTTCGGACGGCGGGTTCACCATCACCGGCTGGAAGCGCCGTTCGAGCGCCGCGTCTTTTTCCATGTACTTGCGGTATTCGTCCAGCGTGGTCGCGCCGACGCAGTGAAGTTCGCCGCGGGCGAGCATGGGCTTGAGCATGTTGCCGGCGTCGGACGAACCTTCGGTCTTCCCGGCACCTACGATTGTATGTATCTCGTCTATGAACAGGATGATCTTGCCGTCGGATTCTTTGACCTTCTTCAGGACGGCTTTAAGCCGCTCTTCGAACTGTCCGCGGTACATGGCGCCCGCCATCAACGCCGTCATGTCGAGCGAGAAGACGGTGCGATCCTTGAGGCCTTCCGGCACGTCGCCGCGGACGATTCTCTGCGCGAGGCCTTCGACTATGGCGGTTTTGCCGACGCCGGGCTCGCCGATGAGCACAGGGTTGTTCTTTGTTTTACGGGAAAGGATTCTTATGACATCGCGAATCTCGGTGTCGCGTCCGATTACCGGGTCAAGCTTTCCCGCACGTGCCAGTGCGGTCAAGTCGGTGCCGTATTTCTCCAGGCACTTCTCATTGTCTTCTGGCGGTTCGTAGCTTGCATTCATGGTTGTTTCTCCTTTTCAGACTCTTGTGGAATCCGCTATTGCAAGAGCAAACGGCGTGCCAGCGACGTTTTCGGGCGCAATGCGGGACAACTTGTCCCGGAATGTGACAAACGCGCATTCACACGGAGAGAAAATTGCACCCCGCCGGTACTTGAGCGCAGTCCGCAAATTTGGTAAAATACAAGCGCCATGACTATAAGAAACGCGAAAGACGGAAGGCCGGTATCTTTGCTCGGCTATGGTGCGATGCGCCTGCCGACATCGGACGGCGGACATGCCAACGGTTGGGCTCCTGACGGATATTCCAAAGCCGGCATAGACCAGCCAACGCTCGACGCTCAAGTCAAGTACATGCTTGATCACGGCGTCAACTACTTTGACACGTCGCCCGCCTACTGCCGCGGCGAGTCGGAAGCCTGCCTCGGCGGGGCTCTCAAGACGAGCGGCTACGCGCGCGACAAATACATGATCGCGACGAAGTTGTCGAACTTCGCTCCGCAGCAGTTCTCTCTCGACGCCTGCAAGAAGATGTTCGCCGATTCGCTGAGATATCTGCAGACGGACTACATCGACTTCTATCTGCTGCATGCTATCGGCAACGGCGGCTTCGAGACGTTCTCCCGGCGGTATCTCGAGAACGGGGCGCTCGACTGGTGCGTGTCGCTGCGCGCCGAAGGCCGCATAAGGAACCTGGGTTTTTCGTACCACGGCGACCAGAAGGCGTTCGAGTGGTGCCTCGACAACAACGACAAGTACAAGTGGGACTTCTGCCAGATTCAGATGAACTACGTCGACTGGCTTCACGCGGGTGGCGTCAACTCCCGCAACATCAACGCGAAGTACATGTACGAGCGGCTGACCGCGCTGGGCATACCGGTCGTAATCATGGAGCCGCTGCTGGGAGGCCGGCTCGCGCGCTACAACTACGCGATAGCCAACGAACTCAACGCGCTCGACCCGAAGGCGTCGCTCGCGAAGTGGGCTTTCAGATTCTGCGGAACATATCCGAACGTCCTCACCTGCCTGTCCGGCATGACTCGCACGTCGGACATAGAAGAGAACATCGCGACGTTTTCGCCGCTCGAGCCGTGCAGCGGCGAGGAGCTCGCCGCGCTTGAACGCGCCGCGCTCGCATACCTGAACCTCAAGACGATACCATGCAACGACTGCAAGTACTGCATGCCGTGTCCGTACGGGCTGGACATACCGGCGATACTGACCTTCAAAAACAAGGTGACCACCGCGAAGACCATGCCGTCCGCGCGCGAGATACTGGACATGTACGAAAAGGCGGTGCCGGAAAAACTCCGCCGGGCCGAAAGGTGCACCGGCTGCGACCGCTGCAAGATGCACTGTCCGCAGAATATCGACATATCGAACGAGCTGGCCGCGATAGACAAGTGGGTCGACGGGCTTATAGACGAGGAGATCGCGAAATGAACGTGCAGAATACAGGCAAGTGGGTGAAGCGCGCGATTGCGCTGGCGGTGGCAGTCGCGGCCGCAGGCGCATTCTTCGGCTGGCCGACAAAGAGCATTCTGGAGATACAGCCGTCGGCTTCGTGGAAGTTCCTGGCGCTTTTGGCGCTGACGCCCGTGGTGGGCCGGTTTTTCTGCGAGTGTTTGTGCCCGCTTGGCGCGCTCCAGAGCTTCGTGAACTGGCTTTTCCACCCGAAGACGCACGTCCGCCGGGTTTGCACGCGGCTGCCCCAGACGCGCGCGCAGATATGCGTCAGAGTCGCGGTGCTGGCGGCTTTCGGAGCGTTGCTGGCGACTGGGTTCGGAGCGCTGGCGTGGCTGGCCGGGCCGTATTCGATATTCGGCAAGGCTCTCACGCTGTTTGTGCCGGGAGTGGTGGTTTTTGCCGTTGTGATGGTTCTTGCGGCAGTCGGCAAGGGGCGTTTCTGGTGCAACTGGGTGTGTCCGTTCGGCACATGCTTCAGCTTCCTTTCGCGCCGCAGCATATGCAGGCACAAGGTCGCAGAGGGGTGTTCGAACTGTCGCGCGTGCTTCGCGGCGAAGGCGCCTGCGGCGCCCGCGGCGGAAGGGGGCGCCGGCAAGTCCGCCGAGGGCGTGACACGGCGTGAGGCGTTGCATGGCGCGGCGATGTTCGCCGCAGTGAGCGCCGTGGAGAAGACGACGGACGGCGGATTCGCCGAAACGGTTTTGCCTGGCGTGCCGAAGCGTCCGGCGACGGTAATGCCGCCCGGAGCCGTTTCGCGCAGAGAGTTCAATCTGAAGTGCGTGGCCTGCGGGCGGTGCATCTCGCACTGTCCGTCGGGATTGCTGCGTCCGTCGGTCTCTCTAGCAAGCTTTGGCCAGCCGGAGATGTTCTTCCAAGAGGGATTCTGCAGGATCGCGTGCGGCTACAAGTGTGTCGAGGCCTGCCCTGTAGGCGCGCTGCGTCCGGTCGACGCCGCCGTCAAGAAGCGCAACTTCCATATAGGGCTGGCGAGAGTCGAGAAAGAACTGTGCATCCGCACGACGGATGGCGTGGAGTGCAAGGCGTGCTCGCGAAAGTGCCCTGTCGGGGCGATACGCATCGTGGACGGTCTGCCGTCGGTAGACGAACGGGTCTGCATAGGCTGCGGAGCTTGCGAATACGTATGCGCGGCGCGGCCGGAGCCGGCGATTCGCGTCGAGGGGCTGGAGGTGCAGCGGGGCGTGCCGTCCGAGGACGACGCGGCGCTGATCGTCCGCATGAAGGGCCTTCTGGCGGAAGGCGCGTCGTGCGTGGTGGCGCGCGACGGCGTCGTGACGGGCGAAGAGAGAGGCGATGGCATCAAGCCGCTTCTCGCGCTTCTCGACTGCAGACGTCTGGAGAATGCGATTGTCGTCGACAAGGTGATCGGCCGCGCGGCCGCGGCCATATGCATAGCGGGCAAGGCGCGCAAGGTCCATGCGTCGGTCATGTCCGCCGGGGCGCAGGCACTGTTGGCCAGGCACGGCGTCGAGGCCGGGACGGACGAAAAGGTGGAGCGCATCATGAATCGCGACAAGACGGGCCTTTGCCCCATGGAGCGAACGGTGGAGCGGCTCGACGAGCCGTGGAAGATGGTCCGCGAACTGCGACGGAAGCTCGGCGTTTGACGAGGCCTTGACCCGACGGCGCGTGTATGGTAGAATATTCGACATGAAGTCTGTTCTGGCAGTCGTGTTTCTGCTGTTGGCTTCGCCGGCGCTTGCGGTGAAGCCGCGCGCTATCGTCGTGTTCTACGCCGACGATCTCGGCTACGGCGACACATCGGCCTACGGACAGACAAAAGTGCCGACACCGAATCTGGAGAAACTCGCCGGCGAGGGGTGCAGATTCACGGACGCGCATTCCGCGACGCCGATATGCACGCCGTCGCGCTTTTCGCTTCTCACAGGGCGGTATGCGTTCCGCCGGCCGGGCACGCGGATTCTGGACGGCGACGCGAAGCTCGTTTTGCCCGTCGAAGGCGACGGCGAAGAAAACGCGACGCTGCCCGTCTTGATGAAGCGCGCCGGCTATCGCACGGCGGCAATCGGCAAATGGCATCTCGGTCTTGGCGCCGGCGAGGGGCCGATCGAATGGAACGGCGAGATAAAGCCGTCTCCGCGCGAAGCAGGCTTCGACCGCTCGTTCGTCATGGCCGCGACGGCAGACCGCGTACCGTGCGTGTTCATAGAAGACGGTCGCGTCGCCGGACTCGATAGCTCGGATCCCATCGAGATCAGCTACGACCGTGTCCCTCGCAAGTGGCCTGACGAGATCACGGCACGCACCAACCCGGAACTGCTCAAGGCCTGGGGCCGGCCGTCGGACAGGCAGCACGACAAGACGATAATAGACGGAATATCCAGAATCGGCCACATGCGCGGCGGCAAAGCGGCATGCTGGCGCGATCAGGACCTGTCGGACAGGATAACAGCCGAGGCGGAAAAGTTCATACGCGATTCGGCAGGCCGGCCGATTTTCCTGTATTTCGCCACGAACGACATCCACGTGCCGCGCGACCCTGCGCCGCGCTTCCGCGGCAAGAGCGCTCTTGGCATTCGCGGCGACGCCGCGGTTCAGATGGACGATGCACTGGGGCGCGTGAGACGCGCTCTCGCCGAGAACGGATATGACGACACTCTTTTTATCTTCACGAGCGACAACGGTCCGAAGGTGTCCGACGGATACGAGGACGGAGCGCGCGACGCATGGGAGGGGGAGAACCCGGCCGCTCCGTTCCGCGGCGGCAAGTACACTGTATACGAAGGCGGCACTCGCGTGCCCATGATTGTCGTGTGGCCGGGGCGTGTGAAGCCGGGCACGACGAGCGGAGCGCTCGTCTCCCAGACCGACTTCGCGCGTTCGCTCGCGAAGATAGCCGGCGTCGACGTGCCGGCCGGGGCGTGCGGCGACAGCCAGGAGCTGTCGAGTGCGATTCTTGGCGAAAGCGAGAAGGGGCGCGAGAGTCTTGTCGAACAGCCGGCATGGGGCGCATGGGGGTACAGGAAGGGCCCGTGGAAGCTCATCGACACGGCAAAGCCGCAGCTGTACCGTCTTGACGTCGATCCCGCGGAGACGGAAAATCTCGCCGCCGCGCATCCGGAAAAGGTCGGCGAACTTCGCGCCGAGCTGCGGGCGGCGTCCGCAGGCGCAATGCTGTAACGCACGAAAGTTTTTGACATGAAACGAAAGGATTGGCAAAGATGAAAAAGCTGATGGCATCGGGCGTCGCGCTGGCTGCCGCTGCGGCGCTGGCCGAGTGTCGCGTCGAACGCACCGAGACGAACCTCCCCGAAGGCTGTTATACTGTAACGGTCAGATTCGGCGACACCGCCGCCGCGACAAAGAACTGGGTGAAGGCCGAAGGCCGCCGTCTCATGCTTGGCGAGGTGGATACCGCGCCGGGCGAATTCAAGACCGAAAGCTTCACGGTCAACACACGCACCGCGCAATTGCCCGACGGACGCAAGGTCGGGCAGATGGGCGGCGACGGCAAGGAGTTGATGTGGGACGGCAAACTGACGCTCGACGTATTCACCGAAGGCGCGCCTCCGCCCAGTCCCGCGGTGTCGCCGGCCGAAGGCGCCGTCACGATCTTCGTCGTCGGCGATTCTACGGTGACGGACCAGGACGGAGAGCCGTGGGGCAGCTGGGGACAGTGCCTGCCGGCACACTTCAAGGCCGGCACGGCGGTGGCCAACTACGCGCGCAGCGGCGCTACGCTCGCCAGCCTCAAGAGCTCCCTTCGCGAAGACAAGCTTTTTTCCGTCGCGAAGCCGGGCGACTATTTGTTCATCCAGTACGGTCATAACGACCAGAAGGACAAGACCGACAAGCTCGGCAACTACACGCGGCGGCTTGGCGCTCTCATCGATCGCGCCAAGGCGGCCGGCCTGAAGGTGCTGGTCGTATCGTCCATGGAGCGCCGCCGTTTCGACGACAGCGGCAAGGCCTACCACACATTGCGCGAAATGGCAGAGGCCGCCCGCGACACTGCCGCGGTGAAGGGCGTGCCGTTCTTCGATCTGAACGCGCGCAGCATTGTCATGTACGACGCGCTTGGTCCGGAAGGCACTAAGAAGATATTCAATTTCTCCGGACGCGAAGACAACACCCATCACAACATGCTGGGGGCGTACATATTCTCGAGAATCGTCCTCGACGGCGCGCGCGCGGCGTATCCCGAACTCGCCGGCCGCGTACGCCCGGGAATCGGGGAGTACGATTTCGCGCATCCGTCGCTTGACGTGCGCATTCCGCGCTCGAACAAAGTGGAAACACAAAAGCCAGACGAAAAGTGACAGCGGCCGATACATCGATAGCCCGCGCGACGGAAGGTTGCGCGTGGCACAGGCCTGAAGGAATGGCGACATCCCGCTTTCAGGCGTTTACTGAAGAGGTCGAGAGGAGAGTAGGCTCCGGCAACACCGAACTGCTGCGCGACATCGATCTCGCCATGAACTCCAAAGACGCGATGCCAAGGTTTCTCGATTTCACCGAAGCGGAGGCCAAGGCGCTCGCGGCGAAGTCAGACGCCGGCGAGCGGCAGTTCATGAGCTACCTCGCTTTTCTCAACGAGTTGGCGTACCGCAGAGAATTCGGCCCGGCGCTGTGGGAGCGTGCGTCGGGCGTCGTCCCGTCGCTGGACTTTCTGCCGCCGACTTCGGGACAGGTGCGCGCGTCAAGGATGCCGCTGTACAGACTGCTCTGCAAGGTCTGGAACTGGGCGTTGATAATCATCGTGGGGGGCGTCTTCCCGATGATGATCATGCCGCTGTGCGGAATGAAGGTGTTCGGTACGAAATTCAACGGGCACGGCGCTCTGAGCCTGGCGGCGGTTTCGATGATGTGCGCGTGGATCGTCGCGGCGGCGATCGGGGCGATATGCTTCTGCGCGGCCAGGGCGATGCGCACGAGTGAAAGGTAGCTGCACATGGAAGGCCGGCGCGAGATACTTGTCGTAGACGACGATCCTGTGATTCGCCGCAGCTTCACGGACTTGTTCGAGTCGGAGGGCTATTCTGTGACGGTAGCGAAAGACGGCGCGGCCGGCGTCAAGAAGTTTCACGAAGTCAAGCCGGACGTCGTGCTGATGGATGTAATGATGCCGAAGATGAACGGCACTAAGGCGTGCGAGGCGATTCGCGAGGCGGATGCGCTGGTGCCGATTCTGTTTTTCACCGCTGCGCCGTCCGACGTGTCGCTCGTGCGCGGTCTGGGGTTCGGCGCCGACGACTATATCCCGAAAGACCGTTCGCCCGAGGAATTCCTGGCGCGGGTGCAGGCTGCCCTCAGGCGCTATGACGCATGCACCGGGCACATGGCGGCGGCGCGCGACGAGGCTGCGATCGGCAACGCGACGGTCGATTTCACGCGCATGAAGATCGTCTGCCGCGGCAAGAGTGTGCAGATGACGCGCTCGGAGGGAATAGTCCTGAAACTGCTCGCGTCGACTCCCGGCCGATACTATTCCTACGAGAAGCTGTTCGCGGCTCTGTGCGGCGACAAGTACATGGGCGATGAGAGCTCGGTGCGCATGCTGATGAGCCGGATAAAGCACAAGCTCGGCGTGAAGGCGGGTAACCTCATCGTGTCGTCCCGCGGTCTCGGATACAAGCTCGTCAAATGATCCGCAGCGGAGAGAACTTTGTCGATGGTGTGCGCGTGCTCGTCGAGCGGCGCAAAGTGCGGCGCATCGGCATTCGCGTCCTGCCCGGCGGTTGCGTCCGCCTGTCCGTACCGAAGCGTCTGGCGACGCTTGCGGACGGCGAGAGGTTCCTGCGCGAGAAGTGGCGGTGGGTTCTGAAGGCCCGCGCCGAGATGGCGGAGCGCTCCGCAGGGCCGTGCGCAGTGCCGCCGACAGAAGAGGAGCGCCGGCGCGTCGCCGCGTTTCTCGAACGTGCGACCGCGGAATGGGCGGCGCGCCTCGGCGAGGAGCCTGTCGCGTGCCGCATGCGCCGCATGAAGTCGCTGTGGGGCTCCTGCCACTGGCGGCGGCGCGTCATAACATACAACACCGATCTTGCGCGGGTGCCGGGCGAACTCGCAGAGTATGTCGTGGTGCACGAGCTCACTCACCTAAAGGCGCACAACCACGGCCCGGAATTCCAGTCGCTGATGGACGAGCGCCTGCCCGCGTGGCGCGAACTGAGGAGGCGGCTCAACAAAAGCGATTTTGCCGCGCCGCCGGCGCAGCGTGCGTGTCGCGTTGAGCAAATGACGCTGGCGTTATGAAAGGCGCGTTTTCATGGAACGACCGGTACGCCGGCGACGAGGCCTGGCGTGAATGGTTCGAGGTCTGCTCGGTGGCGTTGTGCGGCGACGGGCACGCGGCCGCGCTGCGCGCTCAGATCGAGGCGGCCATGTATGCCCGCCTCGCGAAATGCGGCGTGCCGAAGGATGATATGGGCGGAGAGGATCCGGTCGCGTTCTTCGACTCGTTTTTCAAACTCAAAGGCTCGCGCGAGTCGCCAAAGCCTCTCAAATCGTATTTCGCCTACAGGATAGCCGCGGAGGGCCTGCGGATGAGGGATTTCGCCTGCGGCACTCTTTTCGGCGCGGTCTCAGGCCGGGTGAGAGACATCGTAATCGACTGGATATCGGTCGCGAAAGGGTGGAAGCGCCGCAGCGTGTGCGGCGAAGACGGCCGCCGTCGCCAGGAATGGGAGACGTCGGCCACGGCGCCGGACGCCTCGACAGGGCCGGTCGACACGTCCGACCCGGCCGCTCTTCTGGACGTAGAGCCGATGCGCCGCGAAGCGGCGGCCGCGCTCGAGGCTGTCGGGACGAAAACAAGAACGGAAAAACCGGTTGTCGCGTTCCTTTTGTATTTGACGGCGCATGACGTGCCGCTTGTCGAGCCTGCCGTACTAGAGGTGCTTAACATGGGCAAGTCGCGCGCCTATCAACTCAGGGACAAAGTCGTGAAAGAGGCCGAAAGAGAGCTCAGACGCAGAGAGGGGGCGGACGATCCGCTCTTCGCCCGCGTCATGCTCGAAACATGCGAAGAAGTCTTCGACGGCAGAATGGCTGGATTGTTTGGAGGCGGACGATGAATGAAATTTTCGAATGCGAATGGAGAGCCCGTCGTCATGGCGCGCCGGAAGCAAGGCTCGAGGGCGAGGCCCCTCGCCGCGACGCGGCTTTCGACGGGGATGTCGCGCCTGGCGACATCAGGATATTCGCCGACACGAACCGGCCGTTCGTCGCGCTGATACTGGAAGAGCGCGGACTCGCCGGTTGGCGCATCGTGCCGGTTTCCCCTTTTTCGGCTCCCGCCTCCACGCGCGAGATGGTGTCCGGCGGCAGAGTGTTCCAGCTTTGGAACGCGTGCACGGCGTCCCGCCGTTTTGTGGCGAGGAGTTGGCTGGTCGCGAAGCTCTCTGCGGACGAATCGGCGTCGCTGGCGGCCGCCGTTGAAGCCGCGAACCCCGGCCGCGTCACGGCCGGTGACGGAATGCTCGCCCGCTATGAAAGGGAGTTTCTCGTTTCGGGCGGCAATTTCATTCCGCTGACGGTCTCCCGCCGGAAAACGCGCGAATACAGTCTCTTCGCCGGCGGATGGAAGGCCGCGGCGTCCGTTGCAATCGGCGCGGTGGCGCTCTACGCAGTCTTGTGGACGGGACGCGAGCGCATCCGCCGCGCATGCCGCGAGGCGTGGCACCCGGTCTCCATTGCGGCGGAGGACGACCCCGTCGAACTCGTTGGCGAACTTGCCGAGGATGAAACAGACGGCGGATTGCAGACTGCGGCGGAAGCAGTCGTCGCTGAAGCCGGCACGATCGTCGTCGCGGCCGAAACGCCGGAGACGCCTCTGCCGCGGCAGTTCGTCCGACCGACCGATGGGCGCACTCTCGCAGACGCCGCGCTGGTCGGGCGGCTGCCGGCGGCGCGCCTGAAGATGGCCGGTGACGGGTTCTTCACTGACACGCTTTCCATGCCTCGTTCGATTCTGTCGCTCGGCACGGAAAAAGCAGTCATGTCGGTCGCGGGCGATGTTTACGGGAGCGTCCAGAGCGAGACCGAGGTCTCCGTCGACGGACCGAAGGTCGAATGTCTCGCGGCGGTATGCCCGTGGAACGTTCGCTCGATATTGTTGAATGTGAGGGGCGAGGTCGCCGACAGCGCCGAGGTGGAGGTGATATTCGACGCTGAAACGGTCGGCTGCTGGCGGCTGGTCGCGGGCGGCGGGACGAGGCCGCTCAATGCATTCTACGAGGCGAGGCCGCGCGGAGACGACGCGCCGCCGCCGCGGGAGTTCTGCCAGGTGGGCGTGAAGTGGCGCGCCGCGTCCGGAGAAAGGCGGCGCATCGTCCCCGTCCGCGAGGCAGACATCGCCGAAATGGATGATGTGCCGGAGCGCCTGGCGCCGGTCCACGCGACGCCGGCAGTGCCGTCAAACGACGATGTCGGTGTCGACGCCTTGCTGTAGCAGTGCCGCCACAGCCGGTCGACAAGATAGAGTCCGCGCTTTGCTCACGGTTATTTTTTCGTTATATTCACGGTCCGGTCGTTTGAAATATTGTATAATACTCTTGCAAACTTGACATGTCAGTCGACAACTCCAAAGAAAGCGAGGTAATATGGACAGAAAACTACTTTTTGCGGCGGTGGCCGCCGCAATAGCGGCAAATGCAATTGCCATGCCTGACGCGGCGCGCCGGGCGGAGGCGCGAGCCCAGGCGGAGGCAATCTTCGAGAAATTGTCTCCAAATGACGCCGTGTCTTTGCTCATGATGGACAATATCGAGATAAAAGATCCGCACATCCAACGGCACCACTGGTGGAACGAGGGACTGCACGGCGTCGCAAGAGCAGGGCTCGCGACAATGTTCCCCCAGGCGATAGGGCGGGCCGCGACCTTCGACGCCGCTCTCGAGCGTAAAACCGGCGACGTGATCTCGACAGAAGCTCGCGCCAAGCACAATCTTTTCAGGGCCAAAGGCCTTCGCGGCATCTACACCGGTCTGACATACTGGAGCCCGAACGTGAACATGTTCCGTGACGCGCGGTGGGGCCGCGGGCACGAAACTTTTGGCGAAGATCCTTATCTCGCGGGAGTGATGGGTACGGCATTTGTCAAAGGCCTGCAGGGAGACGACCCGAAATTCATCAAGATAGCGGCGTGCGCCAAACATTACGCAGTGCACTCCGGACCGGAACACCTGCGCCACGAGTTCAATGTCAATCTGGACAAGCGCGATCTCTACGAATACTATCTGCCGGCGTTCAAGCGGCTTGTCGAGAAAGGCAAGGTTGAACAGGTGATGGGCGCCTACTCGGCGGTCAACGGCGTCCCGTGCTGCGCCAGCAGGTTTCTTCTTCGCGATGTCCTGCGGGGCGAATGGGGCTTCGCCGGCACCGTGGTCAGCGATGTTGGCGCCGTCAACGACGTATGGGCGCACCACAAGTACAAACAGACGAATGTCGAAGCGTGTCTCGCCACGATCGACGGCGGTCTCGACATATGCAGCGAGGGGACGTACGACTGCCTGCGCAAGGAGGTGCGCGAAGGCCGTGTTTCGAAGGATCGGCTGCGCGAACCCGTTCTCAACATACTGACGACGCGAATCCTTCTCGGCAACGTCGGCGACGTCCAGACGCCGTGGGACGGTCTCGGCGAAAAAGACGTCGCGACGCGCGCGAGCAAGCGTCTCGCTCTTCGCGTGGCCGAAGAATCGATGGTGCTTCTCAAGAACGACGGCGTCCTGCCTCTCGATCCCGCCAAACTTCGCGGCGTGCGCGTGTGGGGCCGCGAAGACGAAGTCAAGCCCCTCGTCGGCAACTACGAGGGTTCTGCAGGCAACTACGTGACAGCGCGCGCCGGTCTGGCCGCTGAACTTGGCGCGGGAGTCGCCATAGAGAGCGACCATGCCGATGTGAATATAGCGATAATCGGTTACACGCCGAGTGACGAAGGCGAGGGCCATGACAAGCGGGATTGCCATATGCACAAGAACCAGATAGAAGAGCTCAAGAAATGGCAGAATGATCGTGCGCGGCGTCCGGTCGTGACGGTTCTCTACGGCGGCAGCCCGATGGAAATCAAGGAGGTTTGCGAGCTTTCGGATGCGGTTCTTCTCGCATGGTATCCCGGCGAACAAGGCGGACGCGCCATCGCCCGCACGCTTGTCGGCAAGAACAATCCGGCCGGGCGTCTGCCGGTGACGTTCATGGAGAACTACGATGAAGAAGCCGATATAAAGGACTACGCCCTGCCGGGACGCACCTACCTCTATGCTGCGAAGAAGCCGCTCTTCCCGTTCGGATACGGCCTGAGCTATACGACATTCGCATATGACGGACTTGAAGTTTCCGGCGAAAACGGCGGTCCGGTATCCATTGCCGTCAATGTGACAAACACCGGCAAGGTCGGGGGCGACGAAGTCGTCCAGCTTTACGTCCGTTCCCCGGAGGGCTCAGGAGACAGACGCGTACACCATCTTGAAGGTTTCCGGCGTTTGAGACTCGCTCCCGGTGAAACGAAGAAAGTCATGTTCAAGCTTGTCAAGAAACAGTTGGCTCAGTTCGGCGAGGACGGCAAGCAGACTCTTGCCAAAGGCGAGTATGCGATTTTTGTAGGAGGTGGACAGCCCGGCTTCGCGGAGAACGTTGTTTCGGGCAAGATCGTTCGCTGACAGTTGCACCCGGCATGCGCCGTCCGCAATTGTGCGGACGGTGCATCCCGCGGTACTGATTGCCGCCGTAGAATTGCGGGATGGAGAAAAAATTACAGTTCCTATCGCATCATGTGCAAAAATTTGGTATAATATCCAACACTTTTTCGGGGCGTTGCACAGCCTGGTAGTGCGTCTGCTTTGGGAGCAGAATGTCGGAG
>CAMOXA010000018.1 GCA_946628745.1 uncultured Verrucomicrobiota bacterium
CGGCCGGGTAGTCCTTGCGATGCCAGTCCATGAGCGAATAGTAGAAGTTGAGCTGTAGCCCGGCCTCGCGGCACGCCTGCGCCAGTTCGCCCAGTATGTCGCGGCCGAACGGCGTCAGCGATATGTTGTAGCCGTCGTCGGCCTTCGTCGGCCACAGGGAGAATCCGTCATGGTGCCTCGACGTGATCGTTATGTATTTCGCCCCGGCCCCCTTCACGACGCGGACCCACTCGCGCGCGTCGAACTTCGACGGACAAAAGCCGTACATCATCCGCGCATACGCCGGCTCGTCGAGTCTGGCGCTCTGCAAATACCACTCGCCTTGCGCGTAGTTCGCGTAAAGTCCCCAGTGTATGAACACGCCAAAGCGCTGCGCCGCGAATTTCTCGCGCGCAGCGAGATTCCATTCCCCGGGGACATTCCCCTGCGCGGCACCGTCGGCCGCGAGCACCGTCCCGGCCGCGAGCACCGCCACCGCGGCAACCGCCGTCACATTCTTCATCCCGTACCTTCCTTTCTTCGGTATGTTCATAGCGGACATTATCGCACAATCGGGCGCAAGTGTAAAGACGGTTTTGAAAAAATGTCAAATTACCCTCTTGCCAGACAGACGTCAAATATGATACACTACGCGCCACCTTGACACAAAAAGGAAAACTGTCATAATGAAAAAACTGATGTCTGTCGCTTCGGCGATACTTGCGGCCAACTGCGCTCTCGCGGCCGGTTTTGGTCTATATGAGGCTTCTCCGCGCGGGAATGCCATGGGCGGAGCCCTCGTCGGCAAGACCGGCGATGCTACGGCAAACTACTACAACCCTGCAAATCTGACGGATTCCACAAATGTGTCAGTCGTAGCCGGCGTTACCTTCATTAATCCGTTCTGCGACGTGGACGTCGACGGCCGCCCTCAGCAGAAGATGAATCCCGGCTGGTTCGCGGCTCCAGCCTTCTACGCTTCCGTTCCGCTGCCGTGGGACTTCACCCTAGGCTGGGGCAATTACTCCGAGTTCGGCCTCGGCACGAAATACGGCCGCCATTGGGATCTCGCAGGCGACACGCTTGAAACGACGATGAAACAGTTCACCTTCAATCCGAATCTCGCGTACAAGGTGACGGACTGGTGGAGTGTCGCGGCCGGCTTTCGCATGAGCTACATCCAGTTCGAGAACTTCAAGGAGCCCCACCACGGCGAGAGTTTCTACTTCGAACAGATGCGCAGGACGCTCCCGCAGTACGGCAACGCCTACCATCTCAAGAGCCACCTGAAAGGCGATGACTGGGACTTCGGCTACAATCTCGGCACGACATTCAAAGTGACGACCAATGTCACGCTCGGCGTAGTCTACCGCTCGCGCATCAGGCACAACATAAAAGGCGACTTCAATCTGCGCGGCCGCGCCAACACGCCGCGCGGCTGGGTCGGTCAGCACGAAGATCTGCACGCCGGCGCGAAGCTCACCCTGCCCCAGTCGGTGACGTTCGGCGGCAACTGGGACGTGACTGGCAAATTCCGCGTCGGCGCGGCGATCACGTGGACCGAATGGTCGAGCGTCAATACGATACGCTTTCGCATACCCAAGTACGGCTACAGCGAGCCTCTGCACTGGCACAACGCCTGGCGCTACGGCTTCGGTGCCGAGTACGATCTGACGAACTGGATGTCGGTGCGCGGCGGCTACGTCTACGACCGCGACCCGTGCAACAACGGCACCACGATGCTTCCCGCCGGCGACCGCCACATTCTCGCCTTCGGCTCGGGCTTCAAACTCGCGGAAAATCTCCGCCTCGACCTCGGCTACAGCCTGGTCATGATGGAAGACTCCCGGCGCCGCGTCCATCTCACCCGCTTGGACGGCGTCGAAGAGACGCACAAGTTCGAGGCGCGCAACTCTTTCTCGCACCTCGTTTCGGCGTCGCTCTCCTACTCGTTCTGACACACGCCCGCACCCGGCCGCGGAGGCTTTGCGAAAAGCCGCCCGGCCGGCAGGCGCCATCTCAGAAGAACAAGTCCCGTTCTCCCCGGCAGGTTGCCTCGTACTGTTTCATGACCGTCGGGTAGAACTTCGGCAGCCACTCTTTTATCCCCGCCAGCTCCTTCTCGATCAGGACGTCGCCAATTTTGCGCGTTTCGTCCGAGGCAAAATCGTCGAGCCATTCACGGAACGTGAGAACCGCGTTTATCTTGCAGAACTTTCCTTCGCGTCCCGTCTTCAGCGCGTCCATTATGCACCCGCCCGTCCTGCCGCAGCGGTACCCCGCCGTGCAGAAGCTCGTTATCGTGTCTCGCGACGCCAGATAGCGCACCATTTCGTCCAGCGAGCGGTTGTCGCCCAGCATGAACTGCTGGCGCTCCTTCTCCTGGTGGGCTTCGTTCGCGAAATCGCTGTATCCTTTTATCGCGATGTTCGACGAACAGTCGAGTTGCGTCATGCCGTGGTCGAGCACGTGGTTGCGGCTCGCGGCGCTTTCGCGCGCCGTCACGATCATTCCCGTGTACGGAACCGACAGGCGGGCTATGACCAGAATGCGCGCGAATGTCGCGTCGTCGATGAGCCAGGGGCTTTCTTCCGGGACTTTCGTCCCGCTCGCCGGCTCCAGTCTCGGGAAGCTCAGCGTGTGCGGACCTATGTTGAACCAACGCTCTAGATCGCGCGCGTGCATCACGGTCGCCAGAAGCTCGAACCGCCAGTCGCAAAGCCCGTACAACACCCCGAGCCCCACGTCGTCCACGCCCGCCTCCAGGCAACGGTGGAAGCACGTCGTGCGCCAGTCGTAGTCGCCCTTCACGCTCCACGACGGATGCATCTGCTCGTACAGCTTGCGGTTGTACGTTTCCTGGAACACCTGGAACGTCCCGATGCCGACAGACCTCAGCACTCTCAAATCTTCGACCGGCAGCGGCGCGGCGTTCACATTGACGCGCCTTATCGCGTTCTTGCGGCCCGAGCGCGGCGCCGGCACCGCGTGCGAATAGCATTTCTCGATGGTCTCGGCTATGTATTCGGTGGATGTCGAGGGGTGCTCGCCGTAGACGGCGATTAGCCTCTTGTGCCCGATTCGCCCCGCGAGAACGTCAAGCTCTTCGCCCAGTTCGTCCATCGTCAGAACGCGGCGCTTCTGCGCGGCGTTGCCCTCGCGAAAGCCGCAGTAGCGGCAGCCGTTGACGCATAGATTCGACATGTACAGCGGCGCGAAGACGACGATGCGGTTGTCGTAGACCTTTTTCTTTATGCGGTCCGCCGCCGCGCGCATCTCCTCGAAGAGCGCCGGGTCGGTCACCTGCATCAACACTGCGGTTTCTTCCGGCGTCAGCGTCTCGCACGTCGATTCGCTCTTTGCGATTATCTCGCGCACTTTGACCGGATCGGCCGGTTTGCCGTCGGTCTCCGAGATGAGACGGGCGATCTTCCCCTCGTCTATGAAATGCCTGCCGCCCGGAAGATACTTGTCTATCTCCTCGCGAATCACGAACCGCTTAACGTAGTCGGCCGGGTCTTTGAACTTCCGAATCTTCGAACAGTCTGCCATTTGAGTCTTCTTCTTTTGTTGTTGAACCGTATATTATATCATATTCGCCGGCGAATTGCCGAGGTCCGCACGCTCGCACCGGTTTTCCTTCGAGGATGCCAGAAGGCGCGACGCTTTTTCGGCGGCGCGGCAGTAGGCGTCTTCGAGCGAGGCGAGACACTTCTCCCGCCCGCGCCAGAACGGCACGGGGCCGAGCCGCTTCAAGACCGGCGTTTCAATCTTCATCCCAAAGCTCCTCCGCGCGTATGCCCCTCAGCTCCAACAGCGAGAGCGGCCGCCTGGCCACCTCCTCGCCCAGTATCGTCATGACGGCGCACGAGTGCTTGCAGGGATTCGCCCAATCGGGGCACGTGCAAGATGTCGTCACGTCGTACTTTCTCTCGCCGAGCTTGCCGCCCGGGAACAGGGCGCAGCCCTCGGCGCGAAAGAGTCCGTCTATTTCCATCGGCAAATCGTCCGCCAGAAGTCTCGCGACAAGCATCGGCTCCGCACGCAATCCGGCGACAATGCGGCGGCGCGATTCGCCTTCGGGCGCGCGAAAGTCTACTGTCACGCGGTATGGCTCGGGACGGGTGCCGACGACAGTCGCCTCGACGTGAGCCCCCGCCATGCGAATCGCCGTGATTTGTCCGGAGGCCGCGTAGGCGCGTCCGCGCGCCAGCCGTCCGCCGAACCCCATCGGCTCGACGGCAGCGAGCCACCTTTTCGCCCACCAGCTGCGGCCGGCGCCGGTGCGCGTCTCCTGCGCGCGTATTCCCGGCGCGAAGCGAGGGACTCTCACGGGAAACTTTTTCTTTTTACCCATCGCGACGCCCTCATTCGAAACGGATTTTCCAAGGGCCCTTCTCGCGCCAGCACTTCATCACAGCTTCGGCCGAAGGCTCCACGTAAAGCGCACTCGCCTGGTGCCTGAACCATGTGTCCTGCCGCTTGGCCAGCTGGCATGTGCGCGTCAGGATCTTCTCGCGGCTGTCGCCCTCGCGGTAGCCGATCGCGAGCGAAGCGGTTCTGGACCAGACTGGATACAGCTCGTGCAGCCGGCGCTTTTCTTCCTCGAGCCCTGCCATGAACATGTCGTCCAGACGGGCGCGTATACGCTCGCGCACTGTCGCGCGGTCGATCTTAACAACGGGATATTCCGGCGGCGGCTCGACCCATTTGCGGTCAAGGCCTCTCAAGAGCGCCGAGAAGTAGAGCCCGGTGCCGCCGACCACAATTACGGGCGTTGCGGCGGGCACTCCGGCAATCCATCGCGCGGCGGCGCGCAGCCATGCACCGGACGAAAACTCTTCCGCCGGAGTGACAATATCGACGCCGCCCATGCCGAACTCCGCTATCTCCTCCGGCGGAGGCTTGGCCGTGCCTATATCCATGCCGCGGTATACGAGCATTGAATCGGCGCTCAATATCCGGGCTCCCAGCCGCCGCGCGAGCTCCGCCGCGATTGCGCTTTTCCCGCTCGCGGTCGGGCCGGCGAGAAGATAGGCATCACGCTCGATCATTGTTTCGCCCCGCGTCTTGACGGCTTCTCAGCCGCAGAGAGAACGACCAGAAGCGCGGCGGCGGCGGTTATGCAAACGTCCGCGACGTTGAAACACGGGAAGTGCCACGCCGCGCCCCAATGGAAATCGAACAGGTCGACGACATGGCCCCTGAAGACGCGGTCGACCAGATTGCCGATGATGCCGGCGTAGAGCAGACACTCCCGCGATGCGGCCCCATCCACTGCCGCCTGTGCAAAAAAAGTCGGCGCGGCGCCATGCAAGAACCGCGAGGACGGCAGCCGCGAAAACCGCAAGCGGCCACACCTGGCCCTGGAACATTCCCCATGCGCAACCGCGATTCTCGACATACGCCAAATCAAAGAAACCGGGAATGACCGAAATCGCCGGCGCTCCCCTGAGGCAACGCACGGCGAACTCCTTTGTCGCGGCGTCCAGCAGCAGCAAGTGCGCGACCGCCGCGAATATCGCGACGAACGTCCTCATCCGTTTCGCTGGCGCTCCTCCATCTCGTTCTGGCACTCCATGCACGTCAAAACGAACGGCTGGTTCAGAAGACGCGGCTTGCGGATAAGCTGTCCGCAGACCGTGCAGACGCCATAAGAGCCGTCGTCGATACGGTGCAGCGCCTCCTCGATCTGCTGTATGGTGCGCTTCATGGCGCCCATCTGTCCGAGCGCCTGAAGGCGCAGCGTCTGGTTGGTGCCGTCGCCGCCGTCGGCCTCGTGGTCGTCAGACTCGTTGAAACCGGTGGCTTTCATGGCATCGACGCCGTTCAACACCTTCTCGCGTGCGTCGAGGAGTCTGCGGCGGAAGTCTTTGAGATCCGAATCGGGAAACTTCACCGAGGTCGTACCCTGCGTGCGCGTCGTCGGACGCCGCGACAGGCGTATCTCGCTCTCGACGCGCTTGACCTCCGCGGCGCGTGCCGAACGCTTCATTTCCTGGGCGATCGACATCGCGAACGCGACCGCTTTGGCTGTATCGATCGTCTCGACAGGCTTCGGTGCCGGCTTGACAATCACAGGCGGCTTGCGGACAATCCGCGGCGGGACGCGTTTAATCTCTTTCTTGGATTCCGGAGCAGGAGCAGGAGCGAGGGCGGGCGCGGGAGTCGGCGCGGGCTTCTTCGCCGCCGCAGGCTTTTTGGCGGACGCAGGCTTCTTCGCCGCCGCAGGCTTTTTGGCGGACGCGGGCTTCTTCGCCGCCGCTGCCTTTTTCGCGGGGGCCTTTTTGGACTTTGGCTCGGTTATTTTAAATCCCATACGAGTCTCCTTTCGATATTGGTTACTCCAGATGGCTCACATTATAGCAAATCCTGGCGCAAATATCAAATCTGCATCCCGGGCGGGAGTTTCATCCATTCGCGTATTTCGTCCGGGAGCTGTTCAATCGCCTTCACTTTCGCGAACCTTGTCTGGCCTTCGGCGCCGGGCAGCTCGAATTCGTCGCCGGGCTTTTTGCCGAGCATATTGGCCGCGAGCCTTGCCTTGGACGAGAGGATGCCGCGTTCGGGGTCGTTGTCCCACTCGCCGAGAATGCAGTACGTGCGCTCGCCGTCGGGCGAGTCAATGACGACCTTGACGCCAGGCATCACTTCGCCGGTTTCGGCGTCGGCGAAGTCGGACGGCTTGACCGCCTCCAGGTCGGCCTGCATGAGCGACTGCTTCTGCATGAGGGCGCGCTGTTCGTCCTTGGCGTACTGGTATTCGGCGTTCTCGGAAAGGTCGCCGTAGCTCTTGGCGAACTCGATGCGCTTGACGTTCGCGGGCATATCCTCGTTGATGAGCTTGAGATACTCCGCCTTTTTCATGGCGAAACTGCGGTAGCTGGTGACGCGCGCGTACTCTTTCTTCTTCTCCGCCTTGACGACATGCGCCGAGAGGGCTGGCACCGCGGCGACCATTCTCACGACAGTCGTGTGGTGGGACGACGGATCCCACGCGATCGAGGCCTGGAAGCGTTCGAAGAACAGCGCCTTGTCGCCGTCGTCCAGCCAGCCGAACACCTTCTTGAGCCAGTCGGCGTTGAGGAACAGGCGCCGCACTATGTTCTGCATCTTGAGCGTCTCGCCGCTCTGGCGGCCCTCGCCGAGCGCAATCGCGTGGGTGAGCAGCGTGATGAGCGGCGGCAGCTCGGTCCATTCGCGGAACTGCTCGTACTTGCCGACAATCAGAGTCGTGAGCGTCGCAGGCGCCTTGGGCTGTTTCATGAGCGCACCGACGGCCTCGCGGCACGCGGCCTCGCCGCCGAAGCGCGTGACGATCTCGGTGACGGCCGTCGAGCACAGCTCCGGCAGCGCCGAATAGAGTTTGGCCTTCGCTTCGTCGCCGGACGCCAGAAACGCGACCATCTCGCCGACGTTGCGCGCCGGCAAAGCCGTCGCGGCCTTGATGAAACGCTTGCGCTCCCAGAGATAGTCGCGCATCGCCGCAGCGGGCGGATTGGCGAACCCGAGCGCCGCGATTTCGACGGCCAGCCTCGCGTAAAGCGCGTCATCGACCTTTCTCGCGGCCGTGACGGCGAACGCCAGCCTGTCCTCGATCTTGGACTTCACCTCAGGCCCGGCGGTTTCGAATTTCTTCTGATCGACGAATTCGCGCACCGACGCGAGGATGAGCTTCGGGTCCGTCTCGTGCGAAAACGCCGTCAGCCAGCTGTCGCCGTAATCCTCGGCGGACGCCTTGAGGCGGACGGGCTCCGTGCGGCGGGCGGGTATCTCGACGAGTTTGTCGCTGCGCAGTTCGGCGCGGGCGGAGTCCCAGAATTTCTTCCAGTTGCCGGACTTAGTGAAACCGTTCTGGACGCACACGGTTTCGAGTCTGGCGACCGGCATGTCGCCGTAGCTCTTGAGCACGGCCTTGACGAATTCGCCGGGCTTGTCCTTGAGCAGCTTCTCGAACGCCTCCGGGTCGGCCTCGCGCTTGACGAGTATGTGGTCTTCGGGCGCGCTTCTGAGCATGTCGCACGCCGCGGCGTAGGTGAACTGGTGGCCGCGTCTCGTCTTGAAGTCCACGGTGATGCGGCGGTAGAAGTAGTCGACGCGCTTGACTCTGCCGAGACCCCAGGTGTCGTTCAAGACGAGCGAGCCGACCTGGAAGCCGATGAGCATTTCCAGCGCCACGAGGCTCTTGTCGAGAGGTATCTCGCCGAAACCGACGCCATCCAGAAACGAAAGAAGAAGACGGTCGGTCGTCGTCTTCTTCAGCAAATCTCTGACGCCTGCGGACGTAAGGCTCTTGTCAAGGGCGTCGTGGTTCTCGCGCACCAGCTTGAAGGCGCCGTCGAAATCCCGCTTCTCCGCGCACTCTTTCAAATTGTTCAAAACCGCTTCTGTAACAGCCATCGTTTTCTCCTTTTAAATGCAAGTCGTGATATTGTACCAAAATCGGCGACGCTAGGCAATCGGGAGTTTCCGTTTTTTTCCGCCGCGCCGCAGCCCTCTCAGTATCCGAGGTCCGCGTCGACGACTATCACCTTTGCGGATACGCCGGTCGGGCGGCGGTCGAATATCGCCGTCACCTTGCATATCCTGTCGGGCGAATCGCAGTCGGCGCACTTCCCCGTCGCGGCGCAGGGCGTGCGCTTGGCGAGACGGCGGCAGTTGGGCGGACACGCACAGCGCTTGACGCGCTCTATGGCCGCGTCGACGCCGCCTTCGACGATTTTGTTGCGGCCTATGACATACACTACGCGCTTCGGGCCGGCGATCGACGCCGCGACGCGGTTGCCGCGCCCGTCGATGTTGACGATGCGTCCGTCGGCGGTTACGGCGTTCGCGCTCAAAAGAAAGAGGTCCATCTCGAGCTGGTGGTCGCGTATCTCGAGCCCGCTTTTCTCCAGCTTTTCCCTGACGCCGATTTGCTTCAGCGTCTCGCTGCCGCCCCAGCCGACGCTTTTCGCGCGCGAGGCTTCATCCATCACCATCGCGGCGGCCTCGGCCGGCGTCGCGGCGAACTCCGCCTCGAAGTCGCGCCGTCTGAGCGCTTCTACGACCTTGCGGCATGTTTCTTCAGTCATTGCTGTACTCCTTGTGTTGCGTTGGTTTTTCCGTCTGGCGCGGCCGTGCTAGAAGCGCGGCAACCTGGCGAGCGAATCGACGCGCCCGCCTTCTTTCGAACGCATCCGCCAGATGCGCCCGTGTTCGTCTCTCAAAGCCCTCAGCCGCCCTTCGTCGCGTCTGTGGCAGGCGCAGTCGACGAGATTGGCCATGTAGACAATCTCCTTGGCCCAGTCGCTGCGGTCGCTCCACCGCTCCGCCGCGATCCTGACGCCGGATGCGATGCCGCTTATCTCGTCCAGGACCGCGTCGGTGAGTCCCGGATGCCGCGAATAGCCGTGGCCGTTCGCGAGTATGTTGAAGAGTTCCGAGCAGTTGGCCTTTACGGCGCCGCCCAGGAGATAGAGCGTGCCCAGCCGCAGCAGAAGCCCGCCGAGAGGCGCGTCCATCACCGAATCGAGCTCGCGCTCCAGATCCATGTTCGCCGCCTTGGGCCCCGACGCGGCGAAATTGCCGGCCATGATTATGCCGGGCAGCGATGCCGCGAGAGGCTGCCAGTGGCCTTCGTCGCCCCAGTCGGTGAGCAGATACCCTTTTGCGCCGTAGAGGCGGCCCCACTTCTCGGCGGACTCCAGATTCTCGCGCATGTTCTCCACGCGCCCGGCGAGCGACCGCCACGCGGACGTCCCGGGGCAGACGTAGAAGTCCAGGCCGCTCGCGCGCAATGTCGCCGCGTCGCGCTCGAACGGATGGTTGCCTTCGTACCCCCAGTCGAGCGCGATCATGTCCTTCGGCAGGCGCGCGACAAGTTCGGGATGCCTTAGCACGATGTCGCCCCAGAACATCGGACGCTTCCCGCGGCGCCTCGCCGCGTCGGCGACCTTCAGCAGAAAGCCCAGATATTCCTCAGGATCGTCGATCTCGAACGTCTCGTCGCATCCTATGTTCACCAGTTTGGAATCGAAGTTCGGCAGCAGCTGCGACAGCAGGTCTTCGACAAGAGCCAGCGAACCAGGGTTCGCCGGATCCAGCGTCGTGGGATGCTTTTTCACCGTTCCCCACGGCGTAACCGCGCCGCCTTTCGGATATTTCGCGAGCGAATTGTACTTCGGGTTCGTCAGCCACCGCTCCATATGTCCGAACGTGTTCTGGTTCGGCACCAGCTCCACCCCCTGCATCTCGCAGTACGCCTGCAGCTTCGCGATCTCGGCCGGAGTCATCGGGTCGGCCTCCTCCCACACGCTCTCGTGCCCTTCGTACGCGAAGGTGTGTTCGGTGTAAAGCTGAAATTGATTGTAACGGTAGCGCGCGAGGATGTCGACGATCAGCCGCAACGTCCGCATCGTCGGTACGCGGTCGCGGCTTATGTCCAGCATGTAGCCTCTCGTTTCGAACATGGCCTTTACACGCGATCCTTGGAATACCGCCTTGCGATGCCTTCGCGAGGCTCTGCCTCCGGCGGAATCTTCAGCGGCTCGAGCGGAGAGTCTTCCCCTGGGAGCGCCCGCCATGCCGCGCTGTATATCGGCAGGCCCTGTTCGCGGAACATCGTCTCGAACTCGGTCCACACCTCCTTCGGCCGCGGCATGGGCTCGACGCGCTCGAAGCGCGCGTCCGGCGCGAAGCATTCGCACACCGTCTCGAAATACTCGCGGTGGTCCGTCGCGAACTCGAGTCTGCCGCCTGTTTCGAGACGCTTCCAGAGGGCGTTGAGAAAAAGAGGTCCGAACAGCCTGTGCGAGTGGTGCTTCTTCTTCGGCCACGGATCGGGAAAGAACACATACACGCATCTGGCGTGGTGCGCCGGCAGCAGGTAGTGGAACGTATACAGCGCCTCGAGCCTCAGCACTCGCGCGTTGGCTATGGCGCCGCGTCTGCACTTGCCGGCGAAAAGTCGCACGCGCTCGAGCATCCGTTCAATCCCCAGATAGTCGCACCCGGGGTTCTCCTTCGCCCTTCTTGTCAGGAACTGGCCCTTGCCGCAGCCAACCTCTATCTCCAGCGGACGCGACAGGTCGAATTCAAGCGGCTTGCACGGATCAACGATGTGGATTACCGGATCGATGGTTGAAATCTCGCTGGTTGAAATCTCGCTCATTTGAAGAATGCCAGATATACAGCCCAGTTCAGGGCGAGGGAATAAAGGTTGGCGACAAAATCGTCCACGACTATGCCGAAGCCGCCGTGAACCGCTTGCAGCTGGCGCGCAGGCGGCGGCTTGACGATATCGACGAACCTGACGATGCAAAAAAACACCGCCGTCGCGAACCACGGCAGATTCGCGAGCGGAATTCCCGCGACCGCGAGGGGAAAGAGCATCCATTCGTCGGCGGTTATGCGTCCGTCATCCTTGATGCCGAGCAGACGCTCGGCGGCGGAGCACACCGGCACGGCAAGCGCCGCTAGGGCGAGAGACGCCGCGATTTGCGCACCAAGCGGCAGTCTCGTCGTCCAATACGCGAGAGCGACACCCGGCGCGCTACCGAATGTCCCTGGCGCGAACGGAGCGAACAGGCCGAGACCGAATCCGCTCGCCAAAGCAAGATTCAGTTTCTCGCATATCGTAGTGCCTTGTTTCATGAGGGGATATTATACCAAAAATCCGCCGCTGCCACCAGTGGCCCGCTTTCTGGAGTCTTGGAAAGTTCGCCCCGTTCGCCCCTCACCTGGCGCGGCGATTCCCTCTGGGGACGAGTCTCGCGGCGAAACCTCCGCCCTGGCGCATGACGGCCTTGAGCTTCCCGCCGGGAGCGATGTCGCCGCAGGCGGTTTCATAGGCGTCGAGGCGGTCTGGCGCGTCGCCGTACGAGACGAAGGACATATCCGTCTTGATGAAGTCGAACGTAATTTCGAGCGTGCGCGGTTTCGCGCCGTTCTCGACGGCGACAAACCACTCGTCGCCCTTGCGCCGGGCGAGCGCGACGCACTCGCCTATCTCCGAGCCGGGCAGGACGCGCGTCTCGTCGTAGACGGACGGCAGCTCGCGTATCAAGTCCGCCGCGGGATTCGTCTGGTAGTTCTTCGGGAAGTCGCCGAAGCAGAGGAACGGGCACGCGTAGACGATGCCCTGCGCGAGCTGGCGGGACCATGTGAAATGTATGAGCTGGCTTTTCTCGAACACCATCGGCGTGTAGTCGCCGTGTCCCTGGACGAGCCGGCAGAACGGAAGTATCGTGTCGTGCTCGAAAGGCAGAACGCGATTGTACCGCGTGATGTGGTACTCGTGCCCGCGTATCGCCTCGCGCGCGAGCTCGTGCGGCCAGAAGCGCTCGCGTCCCGTCGGCTTGACCGCGCCGTGGAAGTCGACGACAAGTCCGGCGTCGAAAGTATCCGCAAGCGTCTCCTCGTACCACTTCATGACCTTGTAGCCTGGCGGCGGCATAAAGTCGATCTTGATGCCGACGGCGCCTGCCGCGACAGTCTTCGCGAGATAGGCCCTGCGGGTTTGCGGCGTCGCCAGCTCGTTGGAATGCACCCAGATGAAGGTCTTGACTCCGATGGAGTTGCCATAGTCGATACACTCCTTGAGCTTCTTCCAGCGCGTCGTGTCGTCGCCCCAGCCGCGCCAGCCTTCGTCGATGAGGTAGTACTCATAGCCGAGCGCCTTGGTGCGGTCGTACCAGTCCTTCTGCTCGCCGAACTTCGGCGCGCCGGCGGGGAGCCATTGCCAGATGCAGCGGCCGGGTTTCGCGAAGCGCTCTCTGACGGCTTTCGCGCGCTCGGCGGGCGCTTCCGGGCAGAGGCGCCTTACGATGTCGCTCGAATACAGCGTCTGGATGTCCTTCGCCACAAGCATCACGCGCCACGGCGTGACGGACTCTCCGCTCTGGTCGAATCCGTCGCGGTCCGCATGATAATAGGCGACGAACCTGCCGCCGCCATCGTACTTTACGGCCAGATCGGTGTAATCCACGACGTTCGCCTCGGTGATCATGCGGTATGTCCCGTCTCGAAGTTTCGCTGTTATAGGCAGCGAGAGGATTCGTCCCTTGCCGATGTCACCGACCTTGCTCGATTCATACGGCGCCTCGTATTCGGCGAACCCCATCCAATCGCCCTGGTACCATACCGTGGCGTCCTCGGGGAGTTTCCATTCGGTAAACTCGCGCGAAATGCGCCGCGGTCCCGCGGGGAGCGGGTAGCGCACCGCGACGCCGTCGTCGAAGACGCGCCTTTCGCACTTCGTCTCGACTTTGCCGTTAACTTCGACACCGCCGGCGGAAAGCTCCCCTGCAAACAGCGTCGCCTTCTTGGAAACGCCGAGCGTAAAGCCCTGGTTGTAGGTCTGGGCCGGCTGCGGCCTGCCAAGCCCCGCCCCCTTCTTCATCATCGCCTTGAGCTCGTCGAAGTGCTTCGCGTAGACATCGCGCGGCGTGCACTTGTGCCTTGCGCAGACCGTCGCGGCCATTCCGACCACTTCGCCAGTCATGCCTGTGGTGCGCATTACGCGGACCGTCCCGAGCGCCGCGTGCGTCACGGAGATGTCCCGCCCCGCCATGAAGAGGTTGGAAATGTTGCGCGAGTAGAGCGAGCGGTACGGGATCGGACACGACTTCACCTTTTTGTGGACCGTCGCCGCGCGGTACGGCTCGCCCGCATACTTCGTGTCCTTCTCGTATTTTGGAAAGTGCAGGTCGACGCTCCAGCTCGTCACGCATGTCCCATCGGGGAAAGGCGTCTCGTTGTCGATGTCGTTCTCGCTGAACACGACGTCGCCCATGAGCCTGCGGCTCTCGCGGCGTCCGGCGACGGACGCGACCCACGCGAGCCTGCAGTCCGCGAACCTATCCCTCGTCTTCGGCGAATTCTTGACGTGCGCCCAGTTGGAGTAGACGACGAGCATGCCGTAGTCGCGGATTCTTTCCGCCTCGGCGATCGGATCGCGCCCAATGCCGGTTTCCCAGTCCCAGTCGCCGCGCATCGCCGCCGTGGCGTTCGCGTCCGACAGCGCTATCATCCAGGGCTCTGCGGGAAAAGCCGTCCCCTCGTCCCCGGCTTTCGCCTTCTCGGCGTACCATTGGATGCTGGACCCCATCGTCATCATGTCAGACTTCGCCGGCGCGCTCGCCTCGCCCGTTTCCTCGCGCGACTCGCGCCCCATGCGATAGTCCGCTCCGGCGAGAAAACCGACAGTCCCGTCGCCCGTGGCATCGACGAAATACGACGCCTTGACGAGAACGGCTTTGCCCGTGCGGACGTCTACGGCGCGGACCGACTCGATGGCGTTGCCCTTCCTCGCGACGGACGTCGCCTTCGTGTTCAAGAGTAGCGTTATGTTCTTCTCGGCCTTGACTGCGGCGAGCTTGCGCCCGTCTTCGTAGACGGCAGCCGCCTGCGCGTTGCCGCCCTTCGCCGGGCCGATTTCGGCGAGAACGTCGCCAAGCCTCGGATACGGGCCAAGGTTCTGCCTGCCGCCCAGGTGCACGCGCACTTCGCTCGAGTTGTTCCCGCCAAGCACGGGACGATCCTGCACAAGCACGGTTTTGAGCCCGCCGCGCGCGGATGTGATCGCGGCGCAGATTCCTGCGACGCCGCCGCCTATCACCGCAATGTCGGCTTCAATGGCCGCGGCCTCTGCGCCAGCGCCCGAGGTCGCCTCCGCCAGGCTCTCGTTCCACGCGCCGGACCTGACCACGGCGATCTTGTCGCAGCGCCCGTCGAAACCTGTGACATCGTGCAACGCGACGGAATGCCCGCCC
>CAMOXA010000019.1 GCA_946628745.1 uncultured Verrucomicrobiota bacterium
GCGCAAAATCCCGAGGCCCTCGCCGAACGCGACTTTTCGACGGACGGCGTACGAGAGAATTTCCATCGCCGCCAGCACGCACGATCCCCGGTAGAGAGGCTCCAGGACGCCGCCGGACTTCACGTCCAGCCGCTTTCTCGCCGCGAGCAGCCTCAGTTTGTTGCGGCAGTATCTCCCCCCTTCGCGCGGCACGGTGCGCATCGCCCCTGACTCTCTCTCAGTGACTTTGTAGAGCGGCCTGTCCACGCATGTCATGGACCGCGCCGCGAGAAGGCAGTCGACATTGAACACCATATCTTCGTAAAGCTCTATCGTCTCGTCGAACCTCGCCCCCGCGCGTTCGAGAAGTTCGCGCCGGTACGCCATTCGCCACACGGCCGCCATCTCCCTGTCGCGAAAGAGCTCTTTGCCGCCGTACCACTCGCGCACATCGTCGAACGAATAGCCGAATATCCTGGGCAGAAAGCCGGCGACGATTGCGGCATTGCCGTCGAAGCGGTAGTCGCCCTTGAGCGGCTCGACTTTGAATTCGTCGCTCCCGTCCTTCCGCGTCTTGTAGGCGACTATGCAGCATTCCGCGCCGTCGCGGCGCAGAGCGTCAATCGCCGCGGTGAAGAAGTCCGGCTCCACTCCGTCGTCGGGGTCCACGAAAAACACATACTCGCCCCGGCTGAGATCGAGCGCCGCGTTGCGTGCCGCCGACACGCCGCGATGGACGGAATGCAACACCCGCATGTCGCGCCTCGTTTTCGCCGCGGCGTCGAGAATCGCGCCTGTCTCGTCGGTCGAGCCGTCGTCGACCGCGATCACTTCGCAATCCGCCGGGAGCGCCGCGAAGACATCCTCAAGGCAGCGCGGCAGCCACCTCGCCACATTGCGGCAGGGCATCACGACGCTCGCGAGCGTAGCGCTTTTCTCTCGCATGTCGGACATGTTTCTACAGAACAAAGGCGCGCAGGCGAATCGAACCTGCGCGCCCGGCGGTTGTGCCAACCGCGCTTTCGGTTACTTCTTCGCAGTCTTCTTGGCAGGCGCCTTCTTCGCAGGAGCCTTCTTGGCAGGCGCCTTCTTCGCAGGAGCGGCGGCCTTCTTCGCGGGAGCGGCGGCCTTCTTCGCGGGAGCGGCGGCCTTCTTCGCAGGAGCCGCGGCCTTCTTCGCGGGGGCCGCAGCCTTCTTCGCGCAGCACGCCTTCTTGCCGCAGCATGCCTTCTTGGCAGGAACTTTCGTTGCAGGAGCCTTCTTTGTTGCCATTTCTTTTGATCCTTTTTGTTGTTGGGCCGTCGGCACGCGCAGAACGCACGCAACTTCCGCAGCCTATGTGAGAATAATAGCGTTTTTTTTTTCGGAATGCAAGCGAGAAATGAAAAAAATTTGCTACAATATGTCGCGTCATGGCAGTAATTCTAGACAGTGAAAGAAACTCGGTCAAGGCGAAAGCCTTTCTTGCCGTAATATATTCCGTGCTCGCGCTCGGCGCCGCGACGATGGTATATCCGTTCGCGGTCATGCTGGCGTCGAGTCTTTCGACGCGGTACGACTACAATCGCCATTCGCCCGTCGTGGCCGGACTGTTCGATAGATCCGACCGGTTCATGAGATCGATAGCGACGCATTTCGACAAGTTCCCGCACGACGTCTACACCAATGCGCCTGCGTCATGGACGACATGGACCGAAGTCGCGAAGGACCGCCGCGGCGTCGAAGATTTCGCGCGCCGCGAACTGGCCCCTTATTCCGACGCGGCGTTTCTCGCCGCCGCCCGGGAGCGGGCAGACGCGTTTTTGCGCACGCTCGCTTCGCGCGACCCGCGCGGCCTGTCGTGCGCCTACGACCCTCGCGACGTGCCGCGCTTCGTCGAGCGGCGCTATGGCACCCTTGAAGCGCTGAACGCCGCGTGGCCCGTTCCCCACAGGTCGTTCTTCGACATATCGTTCGCGGCCGAAAGCCGCGCCGCGCCCGACAAGACCGTCGAAGGCGACGCGAAGTTCGAAACCTGGCAGGCGCTCAAGAAATGGTACGTCGACGAAGCGATCGCCGCGGGCGACCACGTCTCGCGCACCATGCCCTGGCCGATGGCCGGACACGAGGACGACGTCCGCAACGCCCTCGCCGTGCAGTTCGCCGACCACGGCACGAGAGACTTTCTCGCGGGCGCGCTCGCGAACTACCGGCTCGTCGGCGAGTACCTTTTCGTGCGCGGACGCGCCTTCTTCAACACGATAGTCCTCGTGGTGCTCTCCGTCCTCGCCTCACTGACCGTCAACCCTCTCGCGGCGTATGCGCTTTCGAGATTCAAAATGCGCTCGACCGAGAGCGTCATACTCTTCCTGCTCGCGACGATGGCCTTTCCGGCGGCTGTTACCGCGATACCCGGCTTTCTTCTGCTGCGCGACCTCGGGCTTCTCAACACGTTCGCCGCGCTCGTCCTGCCGACCGTCGCGAACGGCATGTCGATTTTCATCCTGAAGGGATTCTTCGACGCGCTGCCGCGCGAGCTCTACGAAGCCGCCGCGATCGACGGCGCGCCCGAATGGACGGTCTTTCGCCGCATCACCCTGCCGATGTGCGCGCCAATTCTCGCCGTAAACGCACTGAACGCTTTCATACACGCCTACGCCTCGTGGGAATGGGCGTTCCTCGTCTGCCACAAAGAATCGCACTGGACGCTCGCGGTGTGGATGTACCAGATGTCGGTGGACACATTCGCCGGCCAGCCGTGGTGCGTGATGGCCGGCTTCGTCCTGGTGTCGATACCGACCGCCACCGTCTTCATCCTCTGCCAGAAGGTGATCCTGCGCGGCATCGTGCTGCCGTCGATGAAATGACCGCGTCAGTCCGCGTCAGGCGAGCGCCGCGAGCACTTCGGGCAGAAGCTGCTTCTTTCGCGACAGAACGCCGGGCATCATCAGCACGCCGTCCTCTCCCCTGCGATAGGGCAGCGCCCTTCGCACCGCGTCGAGTCCGCGAAAAAGGAGTTCGGAATTCCCGCGCACCGGGTCCGTGACCATCAGTGCCATGAAATCGAGCCCCTGCGATTCCATCGCGCGGTCCATCGCTTCCGCGAGTCCCGCCATGTGGCTGTGAAAGTACGCCAGATTCGTCTCTTCTATCTGGGCCAGCACGAACTTGCGCCCACCCTCCCGGTAGAGCTTCGCGTCGCTTGCTATCGCCTGGTCCGGGGTCATGGACTGCAGCGGAGAAGATACGGACGACATCCCGGCCATTATCGAGTCGGCAGTCTCGCCGCACAGCTTCTCCAGCCACGCGCAAAGCGACCTGTCCGCGTCTGTCGTCGTCGGCGACTGGAACATGATCGTGTCGGAGACGATTCCCGCCATGAGCACGCCTGCGATTTCCCGCGTAGGCCTTTCGCCTGCCGCGCGGTACATTCGCGCGACGAGCGTGCATGTCGAGCCTACGACGTCCGCCGTGTAGCGGATTGGCTCTTTCGTCGCGGCGAACGCGATGCGGTGGTGGTCCACGACCTCCACGACCGGCACTTCTTCGAGGCCGGGTATTCCCTGGGCCGTTTCGTTGTGGTCGACGAGTATCATCCTGAACGGAGGCTCTTCGGCGAAAGCGCGCTTGAGCACGGTGCCGAGAAGCATCCCGTTCTCGTCGACGACGGGAAAATGGTTGTGGGGGTTTCTGACGGCGGCCGCGCGTATGTCGTGCACGATGTCCGATTCGACCAGCACCTGGGTGCAGTGGTGCAGAGGCGCGCGCGCGACCGGTATCGTCAAATCGCCCTTTTCGAGAAAGAAGTTCAAAAGCTTCGCCGGCGAAAGCATCCCGACGAACCGTCCATCGCCGCCGCGCACGGGAAGCGACGACTCGCCGCTCGCCTCGAGGCGTCTTAGCGCGTCCACGAGCGTCATGTCGTGGTCGATCAGCGGGACGCTTCTATCCATGAGATGCCTAACGCGCACGTAGACGTCGCGTTTTACGCGCGCCGGGACGAGGCCGAAATGGTCGAAGACCCACTTCGCCTTGCCGGGCATGCGCCCGGCGCATATCGGCTCGACGTCGGCCATGCCCGTCCGCCGCCTGAGGTCGGCCAGGGCGTAGGCGCTCATTACGGAATCCGTGTCAGGGTTCCTGTGTCCGCAGATGTAGGTTTTCATCATGCGGATATTATATCATATTGCGACGGCGCCTTGGCGAAGTATCTTCGCCGAGCCGTCTTCGCGCACGAAGACGACAGTGGACGGCACGCCGCCCGGGCTGGGCCCGCCGTCGGCCAGGATGTCCGCCAAAGCGGCCGCGCCGGCGAGCGCAGCGTCCGCGTCGGTCGCGTCCGGCTGTCCCGAAAAGTTCGCGCTCGTGACGCGCAGCAGTCCGCCGCACGCCGCGAGAAGCCGCCGCGTCCAGGCGTGGTCCGGCACCCTGTAGCCCTCGGTCGCGCCGCCTTCGCGCCCGATCACGAGCGTAAGCGCTCCCGGCCAAAGCCCCGCGAGGCGCGCGGCTTCGCCGCGAATTCCGCCCGCGTGCCGCGCCACGGCTTCGCGATCGGCCGCGAGAAGCGCTATCGGCTTGTGTCCGTCGCGCCCCTTTATTGAATAAAGCCGCTCCACGGCCTGCGGGAAAGACGGATGCGCCGCGAGGCCGTAGACCGTATCTGTCGGAATCGCCGCGACGCCCCCGCCCTTCAAAACTGCGGCGGCGGCGGCGAGTCCTTCTTCGTCGCAGCGGACGACATTCATGGCTTCGGGAACGTCTGCGCGAGCAGATCCAGCATGACGCCCTCGTCGACGTGCGTGTGGGTCTTGCCGTCGATGATGACGACAGGCCCCGCCGCGCAGTTGCCGGTGCAAAGACTGGCCCCGAGCTCGACGTCGACTTCGTCGCGCAACCCGCGGTCGGCGAGAAACTTCTCGCAGACCGCCAGAATGCGTTCGTTGCCGCGGGCGAAGCAGCTAGAACCCATGCATATCGTTATGGACGGCTTACTCATAGTCCACAACGCTCGCCCAGTGCAGAAGCAGTTCGTGGTTCTTGGCGCTCTGCTCCTTCGAGCTTTCGGCGGCGGCGACGATCGGCAGCCACTTCTGCACGTCGGGAAGCTTCGCTTTAAGCGCCTCGCACGCGAGCGTCATGTATTTCTCGGCCGCGGCGACATGTCCGCTCAGCCAGAACAGGAGGTACGTGCGCGCGACGTCCGCGAGCGGATCGCCGAGTCTCACGTGGCTCCAGTCGATGACGCGCCAGTCGCCCTTCGGCGTTATGATGACGTTCGTCGGGTTGAAGTCGCCGTGGCACAGCGACTTGCCGCGCGGCATCGTCTGCAGTTTCATGTGCAGGTCGTAGCGCGTCTCCTTCGGCAGGGGCGACGCCGAAATCTGCTTGTCGAGCTTGTCGGCGAGATTGCCCATCCTATCGGACGTCTTCGCGAATATTTCGCACTGTATCGCGACGAACTGCTTCAGGTACTTCGCGAGATTCTTTTTGTCCTTCGCCATAACGTCGGCGAGAGTGTCGCCTTCGATCCACTCGCGGCGTATGCACCAGTGGTCGCGCAGCTTCATGACTTCGATCACCTTGGCGACGGGCAGCCCGGTCTCGGCGGCGCGGGCTTCATTCATGGCTTCGTTAAGTATCAGCGAAACCTTGTAGCTCGGCCCGAATATCTTGAGCACCGTGTCCTTGTCGCGCGTCACGACCTTGTCGGTGCGCTCGAGAAGAACTGCGTCCTTCTTGGACGGACGGCCCCTCTTTGCCGGCGGCTTCACTGCCGCCGCGGCGGTTTTGCTTGCAGTCTTTTTCATTTGAATCTCCTTTTGCTGTTAGACGGCCGTCCTCTTGCCGTAGTACGCGTTCAGGTACATCTGTTTGATTTCCGACATGAGCGGATAGCGCGGGTTCGCGCCCGTGCACTGGTCGTCGAACGCCTGCTCGCTCATCTCGTCGAGCCGCGCGAGAAACGCCTTCTCGTCCGGGACGTAGTCGCGAATCGTCGGCTTGATGCCTATGCGCGCCTGGAGGTCGCGTATCGCCTTGATCAGATTCTCGAACTGCTCGCCTTTCGACTTGCCCTTGATGCCGAGCGCGTCCGCGATCTCGAGATAGCGCTCGAGCGTGTGCGGGTGGTCGTACTGCGGGAAGGTGCCCATCTTGCGCGGCACGGGGTCGGCGTTGAAGCGCAGCACCTCTTCCATCATCAGCGCGTTGGCGATGCCGTGCGGAATGTGGTGGAACGCGCCGAGCTTGTGCGCCATCGAGTGCATCACGCCGAGGAATGCGTTCGCGAAGGCCATGCCGGCCATCGTGGCGGCGTTGGCCATCTTCTCGCGGGCGACGGGGTTGGCCTTCTTCGCGACCGCCGCGTCGTAGCACTGCGGGAGGTACTTGAAGATCACCTGCAGGGCGCGGATCGCGAGGCCGTCGGTGTAGTCGGTCGCCATCATCGAGGCGTAGGCCTCGAGGGCGTGCGAGACGGCGTCGATGCCGGAGGCGCTCGTGAGGCCGGGCGGCGCCATCATCTGCATGTCGGCGTCAACGATGGCCATGTTCGGCATGAGTTCGTAGTCGGCGAGCGGGTACTTCACGCCGCTCTTCTCGTCGGTGATCACGGCGAACGGCGTCACCTCCGAGCCGGTGCCGGCCGAGGTCGGCACGCAGATGAAGTAGGCCTTCTCGCCCATCTTCGGGAACGTGTAGACGCGCTTGCGAATGTCCATGAAGCGCATGGCCATGTCCATGAAATCCGCCTCCGGATGCTCGTAGAGGACCCACATGATCTTCGCGGCATCCATCGCGGAGCCGCCGCCGACGGCGATGATCACGTCCGGCTTGAAGCCGGCCATCAGCTTCGCGCCCTCCTTCGCGCAGGCGAGCGTGGGGTCGGGCGCCACGTTCGAGAACGTGGTGAACATGATGCCCTGCTTCTCGAGCGACTTCTCGATTGGCTTCGTGTAGCCGTTCGCGTAGAGGAAGGAGTCCGTCACGATGAACGCCTTTTTCCTGCCCAGCACCTCGCCGAGCTCCCGGAGCGCCACCGCGAGGCACCCCTTTTTCTGGTACACCTTCTCAGGCGCGCGGAACCACAGCATGTTCTCACGTCTCATGGCCACAGTCTTTATGTTCAAGAGATGCTTCACTCCCACGTTCTCGCTGACAGAGTTGCCGCCCCACGAGCCGCAGCCGAGCGTGAGGGACGGCGCGAGGACGAAGTTGTAGATGTCGCCGATGCCGCCCTGCGACGACGGCGTGTTCACGAGGATGCGGCACGTCTTCATGCGCGCGGCGAACTCGTCGAGCTTCGCCCGCCCCTCCGCCGAGTCGGCGTCGAGGTAGATCGAGGACGTGTGGCCGTAGCCGCCGTCGGCGATCAGGCGCTCCGCCTTGGCGAAGGCGTCCTGGATGTCCTTTGCGCGGTACATCGCGAGGACCGGCGAAAGCTTCTCGTGCGCGAACTCCTCGGAGAGCTCCACGCTCTCGACCTCGCCGATGAGGACCTTGGTGTCGGCATCGACCTCGAACCCGGCCAGCTTCGCGATTGTTGCGGGCTTCTGCCCGACGATCTTCGCATTGAGCGCCCCGTTGATGAGGATTGTCTTGCGAGTCGCGTCCAGTTCCTTCCTGTCGAGGAAGTGGCAGCCCATCTTCGCGAAAAGGCCCTTCACGTAGTCATACGCCTCGTCCAGCACGATGACGCTCTGCTCCGAGGCGCAGATCATGCCGTTGTCGAACGTCTTGGAGTGGATGATCGAGCTGACCGCGAGCGTGAGGTCCGCCGTGTCGTCGATGATGGCGGGCGTGTTGCCGGCGCCGACGCCGAGAGCGGGCGTGCCCGACGAATACGCGGCTTTGACCATTCCCGGGCCGCCGGTCGCGAGGATTATGTCCGCTTCTTTCATGAGATAGTTCGTCTTCGGCAGCGACGGGGCGTCGATCCAGCCTATGATGTTCTCGGGCGCGCCGGCCTTGACGGCGGCATCCAGCACGACCTTTGCCGCGGCGATCGTCGAGTTCTTCGCGCGCGGATGGGGGCTTATCACGATTCCGTTTCGCGTCTTGAGCGCGACCAGCGTCTTGAATATCGCCGTCGATGTCGGGTTGGTCGTCGGTATTACCGCGCCTATGACGCCGATCGGTTCGGCTATGCGCTCTATCCCGGCCGCTTCGTCGCGTTCGAGCACGCCGCACGTCTTGGTGTTTTTGTAGGCGTTGTAGATGTACTCCGCCGCGAAGTGGTTCTTAATGACTTTGTCCTCGACTACGCCCATTCCCGTCTCTTGAACCGCCTGCCTGGCGAGCGGGATGCGCTGCGAATTCGCCGCGAGCGCCGCGGCTTTGAATATCTCGTCTACCTGCTCCTGGGTGTACGAGGCGTATTTTTTCTGCGCCTCGCGCACGAGAGCGAGCGTTTTCTCAAGGTCTGCGACGGGATTTTCCGCCGCAGTGTCGATTGCGCTGTCCATGTATTTGCCTTTCTTGATCTTTGCTAGCCCGAGACCCTTCTCCAGCCAGTCGTTGGATAGTATAACACTTTTCTAATCGCTACGCAAGTATCTATTTTGCGCCCGCCGCCTCTATTCGTTTTCGACGGACTTGCGCGCCTTGAGATGCGGTATCGAGCCGTCGGCCCCGCGTTCGTAGCGGACGGCGCAAGCCGAGCGCCTGCAGCCTCCGCCGCCCGGCAGAGTCGCGTTGTGGTAGAACAGATACCATTCGCCCTTGAAAAACACGCTGCCGCCGTGTATCGTGCCAGTGCCTTCGGCTTCGTCCATGATTCTGCCGCGGTACGTCCACGGACCGTGTATCGACTTTGCCGTGGAATACGCCCAATGCTCCGGCACGCCGCCTGCCGCGTATTCGAGGTAGTAGGTGTCGCCGAGTTTGTAGATCCACGGCGCTTCCTCGAAGTTGGTGTCTATAGGCTTGCGCGCGCCGGCGCCCGCGCGCTTCTTGAGAGGCTTGCCGAACGCCTTCTCGTCCATAAGCCCCGGGACGGGCTTGATTTCGCCCGCGAGCTCGACCATGTTTTCCTTGAGAGGCGCATACCAGCACGCCGGCGTGCCCCAGCAATTGCCCCAGAAGAGCCATGCCTGACCGTCGTCGTCGACGAATACGCTCGGGTCGATGAAGCCCGGTCCCGGCATGACGAGCGGCTTGCCCGCGCCATCCGTCCACGGACCCTCCGGCCTGTCGGCGACGGCGACACCGATGCAATCGCCTTTGCACTCCCCCGCCTCGCCTTGCACCGCCACGTACCAGTACCACTTGCCGCCGCGCTTTATCGCCTGCGACGCCCACGCGCGGTCGCCCTGGTGCGCCCACTTGAAGACCGACGTATCCATCACGCGGCCGAGCGACACCCAGTTCTTCATGTCTTTCGTCTTGAACACCTGCCAGTTGCGCATGTAGTAGCCGCGCGCCGACGGTTCGTCGTGGCCGGTGAACATATAAAGCCATTCGCCGTCGACGACCGGCGCCGGGTCGGGCGTGAACGCCGTCTTGACGATCGGGTTCGTGCCGTCCGACATGAGCGTCTCGTTCGCGGCGACCGCCGGGGACGTCCTGAAGAAGTCGAAATCCGCGTACGACGTCGCGCCTTCGGCCGGCCTTGTCGCGTACGCGAAGAGCGCGAAGCGGTAGCCGGTGAAATGCGGTATCGTGTACGGCAGGTACATCGCCTCGCCGAGAGCCTCCCACTTGACGCCGTCGCGGCTGTAGTAGAAGCGGGCGCTGTCCTCGTGTTCCGGTATCTTGGTGTAGCTCGGCTCCGGCCACGGACGGAAGTCGCACACCGCCTTGAGCCAGATCTTGCCGTCGCCGCTGATTATCGGCAGAGACATCGTCTTCGAGGGACGCCCGGCGGGTCTTCCGGCGCGGCGGTCTTTCGCGTCGAGCCCGTTCTGCCAGAGGACGAGCATGGGGCCCTTGTCGGTCATTTCAATGCCGGCGAAGCCGTAGCACGCCTGAAACAGCGCCAGCCCCGCGACGTCGCCTTGCTTGAGAGCGGAGAAGTCGAGCCGCGTCACGCCCTCGCAGACCGGACCGAACGTGCGCTGCGTCAGCGTGTTGCGCGCCGAGAGCAGATCCTTGGCGACGCTTGTGCGGCGCGAGGTCGCGAGTCTCAGCCAGCCCGGCCTTTCGGTGACGGTCCATCCTTCCGGGTCGGGATTGTGGTTGAACTGCCAGGCGAGCTTCAGTTTGTTCTCGCCATAGTCGAACTCGTCGTCCTCGACGCAGCCGGGCTTCGCGTCTTTAACAACGCCGGGCATTTCGAGCGCGGGACGCGCGAACGCGCCTTTCCCGTCCCTGGGGAACTCCGGCCAGCCGTCGCGCCATGTAATCGGTATCATGTACGGTATGCGCCCGACGCCCCCGCGATCGCCGAAGAGATACGCGAACCATCTGCCGTCTGGCGTGTCGACGATGCCGCCCTGCGCTATCCCCTCGCACTCGTAGACGGTGCGGCCTTCCCACGGTCCCTCCAGCGACTGCGCGCGGTGCACCGCCACGAGGCGGCAGTGTCCCGCCGGCCAGCAGATGTTGAAGAGGTAGTACCAGCCGTCTTTCTTGAACAGCTGGCAACCCTCGCCGAGTCCGCGCCCGGTCGGTACGCAGTCCGCTATGTTGCCGAGTATCTCGCGGCCCTCGTCCGCGGGCCGCCGGCCTTCGGCGATCTCGTCCCACGTCAGCCGGTAGAGCTTCGCCTTGTTGCTCCCCGCGGCGATGAAGTTTATCCGCCCGTCTTCTATCCAAAGCGAATGGTCGTAGAACTTTCTGTTGATTCTGTAGCGCTCCCACTTGCCGCTTTCGATGTTGTCGGTCCTGAAGAGATACGTGCAGTCGATCCGGTTGTTGAACGACGACACATAGAACCGCCCGTCCGCCTCGTTGTAGCGAATCGACGACGCCCACGTTCCGTAGAGGTAGTCGTTCTTGCCGTTGGCGAGATTGTCTTCGTCACGGTTTTCGATCGTGTCGTAGCAGTACGAGACGATCTTCCAGTTGACGAGATCCTTGGACGACATCACCGGTATGCCGGGGTTGAAATGCATCGTCGTGGACGTCATGTAGTACGTGTCGCCCTTTCGGCATACGGATATGTCGGGGACGTCGGCCCACATCACGGGGTTCATGTCGGCGAAACATGCCGCGGCCAGGGCGGCGCATACAGTCATTGCAAGAGTTTTCATGCGCCTATTTTACCATATCGCCGCCGCGCTGCGCAATACCCCCTATAGGGTGAGGCCGTCACTCGCCGGAGGCGGCCGCGCCGCGGACGACGCGGAACCAGTCGACGTCTATCCAGCCGCGGTCTTTGCAATCCGGACCCGAGACGGCGTAGATCCCTACCGTCGCGCCGATCCATTTGCCTTCACGTGCCTGAAACGTCTTATCGCACTTCGTCCAGCTTTCGCCGTCGAGCGACCACGAGAATTCGCACGTCGCCTTCGGCCCGAGCCCCTTCTCGGGTATCTCGCCCGGCGTCACGTCGACCTTGAGCCAGACGTCTTTCACGTTCGCCGTCCTCAGTCCCGCGCCGATCGTTTGCGCCGGCGTCTCGGCGAGTACGACCGGCTTCGCTTCGTCCTTGTCTTTGTCGGCGCCCAGGCACTCGACATACACGACCTCGAACGACGCCCGGCCTGTGTACCTGAGGCCGATGCGCGCGTAGCTGCGGCCCTGGATTATCAGCCCGGCCTCTTCTGTCGCCTGCTTCGCGCCGACCTGCGCCTTCATCGTCGCCGTGAACGCAAAGCCCGGGAACTTCTGCACCATCAGGTTCGGGCTGTTCCAGAGATTTCCCTTCGTGCTTTTTTTGCCGCCGAAGCTCCCCAGTTTCGAATCCTTGTTCCACCCGTAGGACGTAGAGTACTGCCGGTAGAAGCCGTACGGCGTCGCCCAGCCGGCGAAATCTTCGCTCTTGCCCAGCCACTGCCACTGCAGCCCGATCTTGCCGTCATTGAACTCGTCGGATGTCTGCGGATATAGCGTCTGCGCGCCAAGCCTGCCGCCCTTCGGCATCTCCCATTCTTCGACCGGCTCGCCGCACCCGTCGCCGTCGTCGTCCGCGCCGATCGCGGGCCAGCCGTCCTCACGCCATTTCATCGGCTCCAGGTACACGATTCGCCCGTAGGCGTCGCGGTCGGAGAAGTGCACGAACCAGTCCTCGCCCGTGCCGATCTTCCGCCCGAACGGCGCCTCGACCTCGCAGTGCACCCACGCGCCCTGGTGGGGCCCGTTGATCTTCGTCTTGCCTTGCGCCATCACCGTCCTCGCCTCGTAGGGTCCGTACGGACTCTTCGCGCGCGCGGCGACCTGCCAGCCCCCGCCTACCCCGCCCGCAGGGAACATGAGCCAGTATTCGCCGTTGCGCTTGTAGAACTTCGGGCCCTCGGCCGTGAAATTCCCGTCAGGCACTCCGTCGTAGACCATCACAGGCTCTGATATCGCGCGGGTCTCGTCCTTGTCCAGTTCGCGCACCGTCAGGACAGAGTTCATCCCCGCGCGGCTCTGCGCCCAGCCGTTCACGAGATAGACTCGCCCGTCGTCGTCGTAGAGCGGGCACGTGTCGATTATTCCTTCACCCGGCACGACGAGGCGCGGCTCGCCCCACGGGCCGCGCGGACTCGGCGCCGACACGCGGTACGCCCCGCGGTCGGGGTCGCCCCAGTAGATGACGTACTCGTGCGTCCAGACCTGCGTACTGGTGCCTTCCTCCGTCTTCCAGAACGATCTGCGGCGTATCGACGGCGCCCAGACGGAGTTGCCGTGTTCCGGGCTGCCCCGCCGCCAGCTTCCCTTATGGAACGGATGCTCTTTTATGGCGTAGGCGACATACTGCCAGTTCACAAGATCGTCCGATTCGAGTATCGGCAGCCCCGGCAGCCCGCCGAAGCTCGACGCCGTCATGTAGTACTTGCCGTTTCCGCCGACGCATACGTCAGGATCGCTGAAGTCCATCGCGAGAACCGGGTTCTTGTATGTCGCGGCGTTCAGTGCCGCCCCCGCCGCGAACGCGAGCGAAAAGAGTGCGAGCTTCTTCATTCCATTTCCTCCTTGGTGAAATCTTCGACGAACTCGACGGATGACGGCGCTTTGACCTTGCCGACCTTGATGTTCCTGAGTTTGAGCCCACGGATTGGCTCCGTCTCGTAGCCGCGGAACGAATAGACGGCCTTCGCGCTCTCGGCCTCGATGTCTTCCAGTACGATGTTCTTTACCGGCGTCGCGCGCAGGACCCCGTCGAGCGGCACGCTCCCGGGCTTCCAGAAATAATCCGTTATCGCCGAAACGGCTTCGTATTTGACGTCAAGCGCCTTTATGCGGCGCATCGTCACGTTCTCGACGAATCCGCCGCGCTCGGGGTTCGTCTTTATGAAGAATATCTTGTTGACGGGCTTCTCCGCGCGGCAGTCTTCCATCAGTACGTTCCTTATCCCGCCAGAAAGTTCGCTGCCGATCGAGAGCATGGAGTGTCCGTTGTTTATGACGCAGTTTCTGACGACGATATCCTCGCTCGGCATCGCACGGCGGCGCCCCTCGTGGTTTATGCCGGACTTTATCACGACCGCGTCGTCGCCCTGTTCGAACGTGCAGTTCTCGACGAGGACGTTGCGCGAAGACTCGATGTCGATTCCGTCCGAATTCTTGAGGTCTCCGTACACGTCCAGTCCGCGCACGACGACATCCTCGCTGCACAAAAGGTGGATCGTCCAGAATGGTGACTGCCTTATCGTGAAGCCTTCGAGCCGCACGCCCCTGCACCTGTTGAACTGGATGAGCTGCGGACGCATCAGGCTCTCGGGGACCTTCCAGTATTCGCGCGCTTCGACCGGCGTATTGTCGCGCGCCCATTCCGCGAGGCGCCTCTTCGCCGCGTCGTGGGCGGGATTGTTCTTTCGCGCGAGGCCCCATGCGCGCCAGCGCGTCTCTACGGACGGCGCGAGCGTGCCCTTGCCGGTCACGGCGACATTCGTGCAGCCGAACGCGTAGACGAGCGGAGAGTACCCCATGCATTCCGTCCCCTCGCAGCTCGTGCGCACGGCCGGTAGATAATCCTCGAGGTTCTCGGTGAAGGCGATCTTCGAGCCTTCGGCGAGATGAAGCTCGACATTGCTCCTTAGGTGGATCGCGCCGCTCTGCCATTCCCCCGCGGGCACGACCACCCTCCCGCCGCCCGCCGCGGCGGCGCGGTCGATTTCGGCCTGGATGTCGAACGCGCGCTTTTGCGCGTTCTCTATTTCAATCGCGAGAAGCATGTACGGCCCGACGCCCTTGGGGTCGTTGTCGACGGTTTTCTCTCTCAGGTAGTACTCGAACGATCCGTCGCGGTCCGCCGAAAGGCCCGCCACCGAACAGCACCGGGTGAGCGACACCGTGCCGTCGGGATTCTCCTTGAGGAAGTCGCGGTTCAGTGTCTCCCACGCCTTGAGGGCAGCCGCTTTCGCCTCTTCGCCCAGGATGCCGCGGTTGACGCTCTTCATGAGAGCATAGCCTATGAGTGCGGTCGCCGTGGACTCGAGGTAGTTGCCCTCGCGTCCGGGCTGGTCCGCGACCTGCCACCACGCGCCGGAATTGTCCTGCCAGCGAATGAGCGTCGCGGCATATTCCCGCATCAGTTTG
>CAMOXA010000020.1 GCA_946628745.1 uncultured Verrucomicrobiota bacterium
CGCCGCTCTGGTCTGCCGGTTGCGGCGAAGCCGTGTATTTCTTCTCTACGTTCGGCTATCCGAACATGGGAGGCGACTATTTCACGACCCTGTTCGGCATCTCCGTCGCGTTGTGGCGGTGGGATGTCGACACGGCCCGCAAAAACAGAAGTTCCGGCGAGGGCAGCGAAAAGCCGAAAGCGAATTACAAGAGGTTTTGGACGAAACATCTCATGCTGGTGCCGGCTGTGGTGTTTTTCTTCTCGGCCATGATAACGCTTTCCCGCGCTTCGATAATGCTCGTGACTGCGCTGGCGATTCTCTATTTCGTGCATGCGTTCACATGCTTCCTGCACAAAATGCACAAGGCGAAACGCGTCAAGGCCATCGCCGCAAATCTGCTGGTTCTCGTTCTGATAGCGACTTTCTTCCTGGTGTTCCTTTCAAGCCGCGACAAGATGCTTGAGAATGAAGACTTCCGCTCGGATCTGAGACGGGAGGTCGCGACCATCGACGGGTCTGGCGTTCTCGACAGAATGGCCGGCAAGGGCCAGTATCACGTGCGAGTCGCCGCTCAGGTGTGGCGCGACAATCTTTTGTTCGGATGCGGCGGCTGGGGCTACAGGCACTTCAGCATAGAGAAGATGACCGACGATGATATGGCGCACATGCAGAAGGTCGGCGGCGCGAACGTGCACAACGACATCCTGCAGTTCCTGGCCGAGCACGGTCTCGTCGGAGTAATCATGCTCATAAGCATGGTGGTAATGCTGCTATGGCCGCTCGGCAGAATATGGAAGGCCCTCGTGGATTCCGTCAGGTTCGTCAAACCAAAGGAGCAGCCGCCGCGGCCCATAGGAGTGTTTGCACTGCCGGCCAGCGTGTTCTGCATTCTCGCGACAGCTGTCGCGACGCTGATTCATTCCATGGCGGACTGTCCGCTTCGCAGCCCGGCCGTGCTTTCGCTGTTTTTCGTGTCTCTCGCGGCATTGGACGGCTTCTTGCCGAAGCTGAAAAAGCCCGAGGACGAGAAGTAGGACGCAACGCCGCGGCGAAACATTCAACCCAGGAGGCACAACGATGCTGCATGTAAACGAAAACTATTCCAAGATACGCGCTAGCTATCTGTTCACTGAAATCGCCCACCGCGTCGCGGAGCATCAGGCGAAGAACCCCGGGGCGAAGATAATACGCCTTGGAATAGGCGACGTCACCGAGCCGCTGGCGCCTGCGGTGGTCGAGGCCATGCACAAGGCTGTCGATGACGAGGCCTCTCGCGAGAACTTCCACGGCTACGGGCCGGAGCAAGGTTATGCGTTCCTGCGCGAGAAGGCCGCAAAGTGCGACTTCCAGGATCGCGGTGTCGATGTGGCCGCGGACGAAATATTCGTTTCGGACGGCGCCAAGTGCGACTGCGGCAATATACAGGAACTGTTCGCGGGGGATGTCAAGATCGCGGTGGGCGATCCGGTCTATCCTGTCTATGTCGACACCAATGTCATGGCCGGCAGAACGGGATTGAACGACAACGGACGCTACGGCGGGCTCGTGTATTTGACATGCGACGCGACGAACGGTTTCGTCCCCGGGCCTGAATCGGCCAAAGGGTGCGACATAGTATATCTTTGCTATCCGAACAATCCAACAGGCGCGGTCGCGACTCTCGACAGACTCCAAGAGTGGGTCGATTGGGCGAACGCCGAGAAATCGCTGATCCTGTTCGACGCGGCGTACGAAGCGTTCATACGAACGCCGGGAATTCCACACTCGATCTACGAGTGCAAAGGTGCGAGAAGCTGTGCGATAGAGTTTCGCAGTTTTTCCAAGACCGCGGGATTCACAGGTGTCAGGTGCGGCTACACGGTCGTGCCGAAGGGCCTTGTCGCGTATGCGGCGGACGGCACTCCGGTGGAACTCAGGCCGATGTGGACGCGCCGCCAGACGACGAAGTTCAACGGCGCCAGCTACGTAACCCAGAGGGGAGCGGAAGCCGTCTACTCGCCGGAAGGTTCGGCGCAGTGCCGCGCGACGATAGACTTCTATCTTGAGAATGGGCGTCTTATGAAAGAAGCGCTGGCGTCGCTCGGTTATTCCGTGTCGGGCGGAGGGGATTCTCCGTATCTCTGGGTCGATGTGAAGGGCGACAGCTGGGACGCCTTCGACAGACTGCTTAAAGAAGCCAATGTCGTCACGACGCCCGGCGCCGGCTTCGGACGCGCCGGCGAGGGCTACATAAGGATATCGTCGTTCAACTCCCGCGAGAACGTGCTGGAGGCCATAGACAGAATAAGGGGGGTGCTGTGAACGGATTGATTTCGGCGACCATTATCGCCGCAGCGACATGGTTCCCGGCCGACGGCTGGCGCGACACTCCGGACCCGATAGCCTCGCCGCACGCCAAAAAGGGAGGCACCCTGAGATTCAACGGATCTCAGCCGCCGAAAAGCCTCAATGCATACATCGACACCAATACATACACGTCGATGATGTTTTCGCTGATGTACGAAAGCCTGGTGTCGACCGACACCGAGACGATGGACTTCGTGCCGATGATAGCGAAACGCTGGTCGATTTCGGACGACGGCCGCGAGTTCGTCTTCATCATCGACGAGCGCGCGAAATGGTCTGACGGCGCGCCCGTGACGGCCGAGGACGTAAAGTGGACGTTCGATGTCGTGATGGCGCCCGGCAGCGACACGGGTTCCTGGAAGATGATCCTCGGCGCGTTCGAGTCGCCTGAAGTGCTGGATGCCGGGTCGGCGCGCCCGCTTGCCATAAGGTTCCGCAAGAAGGGCGACTCCGCGCGGGACTGGCGAGATCTCATACACTGCGGCACTTTCTGGATCTTGCCTAAGCACGCTTTCGCGCATGTCGAGTTCAACAAACTCGACATGCTCGGTGCCGTCGTAGGCGGGCCATACCGCATCACCCGCGTCGCCGAGCAGATCGAGACGGAATACAGCCGCGTGCCGGAATGGTGGAGGGCGGACTTCCCGAGTTGCGTCGGCACATGCAACTTCGACAGGATTCTGATGCGCTACTACATCGACAACGAGAATGCTTTCGACGCGTTGAAGAAAGGCAATATCGACGTCTATCCCGTCTATACCGCGCGAATCTGGGCGAAGGAGACGAAAGGCGACAGGTTCACGCACAACTGGCTTGTCAAGCGCCGCGTCTCGAACCACGAGCCGGTCGGCTACCAGGGCTTCGCCATGAATATGCGCCGCTGGCCCTTTGACGACATCCGCGTCAGAAAGGCCATGGCGAAACTCATCGACCGCGAGAAGATGAACAAGACGATGATGTTCAACGAGTACTTCATGCAGAATTCGATCTACCGGGACCTGTACGACGAGAAGCATCCGTGCCGGAACGAGCTCCTGCTGTTCGACAGGGAAGGCGCGTCCAGACTCCTCTCGGAGGCCGGTTTCGTGCGCAACCCGGAGACCGGCGCCCTGGAAAAGGACGGCCGCGCTTTCGCGTTCGAGTTCCTGTCCCGCTCGGCGAGCGAAGACAAGTTTCTCGTCCATTTCAACGCCGCGCTGGAATCGCTTGGAATCAAAATGTCCATTGTCCGCAAGGATTTCGCCAACTGGATGCGCGATATGGACGCGTTCAATTTCGACATGACATGGCAGTCGTGGGGCGGCGTGCTCTTCAAGACGCCGGAAGTGTCGTGGCTCTCCAGCGAGGCCGATCGCAATCAGAGCAACAATACGGTGGGGTTCAAGTCCGACGCTGTCGACGCGCTGATTAAGGCTGAGAAGTCCATGGAGACGTTTGCCGAGCGCGAAGCCGCGTACCGGGAAATAGACCGGCTCGTTTGTGCACAGTGTCCGTGCGCGTTCCTTTGGAACATCTCCGACAAGCGGCTTGTCTACTGGAACCGCTTCGGCATGCCCGATGCGGTGCTTTCGCGCTACGGCAACGAGGCGAGCGTACTGACATACTGGTGGTACGATGGTGATAAAGACGCGGAACTGGCCGAGGCGCAGAAGAATGGACGCTTTCTGCCGGCGGTCGCGGAAAAGGTCGATTACGACGAGGTCGTCGGCAGGACGAAATGAAAGACGACTACGAGCTTCTGGACTCTGGCGGCGGGCGCAAGCTAGAGCGGTTCGGCAGATGTGTGCTGGCGCGTCCGTGCTCGCAGGCCATGTGGCGGCAGACTTTGCCGGAATCCGCGTGGCGCGAGGCCGACGCGTCGTTCGACCGGGAAGACGGCAACCGCTGGCACGGACGGGGCAACCTGCCCAAGGAGTGGACGATAGAGACTGCGGGCATCCGTTTCAAACTCGGCGGGACCGACTTCGGCCACCTTGGAATATTCCCCGAGCAGCGTGCGCAGTGGCGCTGGATACGCGAGGCCTTGGCAGGCCGTCGCGCCAGCGTGCTCAATCTTTTCGCGTACTCTGGAGGCTCCACTCTCGCCGCCGCGCTCGCCGGGGCTGAGGTGTGCCATCTCGACGCGTCGCGTGGCATGGTCGACTGGGCGCGCGAAAACGCGGCGCTCAACGGCCTGTCGCAGGCGCCGGTTCGGTGGATAGTTGACGATGCGCACAAATTCATGAAACGCGAAATCCGCCGCGGCCGCCGTTACGACGCCATAGTTCTCGATCCGCCGACATTCGGCCGCGGCGCCGCGGGGGAGATGTACAAGATAGAACGCGATCTTGGCGAGACGCTGTCGCTCGTGCGCGAGCTTCTGTCGCCGTCGCCGCTTTTCGTGCTGTTTTCGTCGCACACCCCCGGACTGTCCTGCCGCGTCGCCGAGAACATCTTGTCCCAGATGTTCCCTGCCGCAAAGCTTGAAAGCGGCGAGATGCTTCTCGAAGGCCGGTCCATGCCGTGCCCAAGCGGCATTTTCAGCCGCGCCCGGTTTGCGACACTTTCCCATTGACCTGCGGGGGCAAATAGTGGTATAATAACCGCCCAATGTCATCCGAAGGTTGCTTTCGGGCAGCGCGAACACGACGGTTCGCGGCATGAATGCGGCGGAGCGGATATCGTGGATAATGCGACTATAGCTCAATTGGATAGAGCGTTGGCCTCCGAAGCCGAAGGTTGCTGGTTCGATCCCAGTTAGTCGCACCATATTGCAAGGAACAAGATGAAGACATACAATGTAGGTCTTGTCGGCGTCGGCGCGGTCGGCACCGAGATGATCAAGGTTCTTAAAGAGCGCAAGTTCCCGTGCGGGAAAGTGCAGGTGTTCGCTTCCCGCGAACGCGACGAAGAGATACTCGGCGAGACGTATCATGTAAGAAAAGCCGACGAGAATTCGTTCGCCGGGATGGATATCGTTCTTTTCGCCGGCAAGACGGACGTCGCGCTGCAGCTGAAGGACGCGGTCGTGAAGGCTGGCGCGAAGATGATCGACAATTCGCGCGCCTTTCGCCAGGATCCGGAAGTCCCGCTCGTCGTTCCGCAGGTGAATGCCGAAGACCTCGACTGGAACAAGGGTGTCATTGCGAACCCGAATTGCACTACGGCGATCATGCTGGAGGCTGTCGCGCCGCTTCACAAAGCCAAGGGCCTGAAGCGTCTGATCGCGTCCACATATCAGGCCGCGTCCGGCGCGGGCGCTCCGGGTCTTGCTGAGCTTGAACAGCAGATACACGAGTATGCGGAAGGTAGACCGCTCACGGTCAGCGCGTTCCAGCATCAGCTTACATACAATCTTATCCCGCACATCGACAAGTTCGACACTACGAACTGGTATACGCTGGAGGAGCTGAAGATGCGCAACGAGGCCCGCAAGATGTTGCACCATCCCGGTCTCATGCTTAGCTGCACCTGCGTGCGCGTGCCGATTGCCCGGGCGCATTCCGAGTCGCTCAACCTGGAATTTGAAAATCCGATCACGCCCGCCGAGGCCCGCGAGATACTTTCGAAGTCCGAAGGCGTTCGCGTGGTCGACGATCCGCTCAACGGTGGATACCCGATGCCGCTCGACGCCACGGCGAAATACGATGTTCTGGCGGGGCGCATCCGGCAGGACATCTCCCGCGACGACGGCAGGGGCCTTGAGATGTTTGTCTCCGGCGACCAGCTGCTCCGCGGCGCGGCGCTGAACGCTGTCGAGATTGCCGAACATCTGGTTAAACGCGGTCTGGTGTAAAACGACATGCCGGCGCAGGGGGCGAAGCTTAGGGCTGGTGTTCTGGCCGCCGTCTTGGCGGTGGTGCTGTTCGGCTTCAGGGCGATGATATTCAATCATCTGCCCGGAGTGTTCACCGCCCCGGAAGAGGATATGGACTATGCCTGGTTCGTGCCTCTGTTTTCGCTGGCCGTCCTGTGGACGGAGCGGCGGCAGCTCTCCGGCTCGCTTGGCGCCCCGTCCTTCTGGGGCGTCCTTGCGGCCGTGCCGTGCCTCGCGCTCGGTCTGCTTGGCACGCGCGGGCTTCAAGTCCGGTTCGAGCTTCTGGCTTTTATCGGCTTGATTGTCGCCGTGCCGTATGCAATCTTCGGCCGGGAGTGCGCCAAAAGGGTCGCGTTCCCGGCGGCGTGCCTGCTGTTCTGCATGCCGCTCGCGTCATATCTGTCGATATTCACCGTGCACTTGCGGCTGTTTGCCAGCGCGGTTGCAGGCGGCATACTATCCGTATTCTTCGACGGCGTCGTACGCGAGGGCAATCTTATTGGACTTTCGGACGTCATCATCGACGGATCGCCGTTCGTGATAGATATCGCCAACCCGTGCAGCGGATTGAGGTCGATATTCGCTCTGATGGCCATATCTGTCGGCTACGGCTACTTCACCCAGCCGACCTGGACGCGCCGCGCGATTCTGCTGGTCCTTTCCTTGCCTATAGCGATTCTCGGCAACATCGTGCGCATCATGTCGATATGCATTGTCGCCAAAAGCGCCGATCCCGCGTTCGCGATCGGTTTCTATCACGACTTTTCCGGCTTTGTGGTTTTTGCCGTGGCTCTGCTTTTGATGGTCGCCGCCGGCGGGGTGTTGGACAGGGTGTTCGGCACCGCAGCGAACGGAGAATCTCCTGAGCCGCCCTGCGCCGTCGCCGCGCCGCCGGCCCGGGGTGCGGCGTCCTTCCTGCCAGTCGCGCTTGTCGCGCTTCTCGTCGTGCCTGTCATGGTTTACCAGTCGATGTCGCCGGAACCTGCACTGACAGAGCCTCCGAAAGTGGTCTTCCCGTCGATTGACGGTTTTACGGTCGAACGGCTGCCTCTCTCGGAGGCGGAAGAGAAGCAGCTTGTCGGCGCGACAGTCGAAAAGCGCATTTACAAGTCCGTCGGCAACGGCTTCTGGTTTATGACCACCAGTGTCACAAGCGGCGCGAGCAAGAGCTCGATGCATCGGCCAGAACTCTGTCTGCCGTCGCAAGGATTCGACATGGGCGAGTCTCACACGCTGGATTCCGCCGGTATCTCCTGGCGGGTGATACCGCTTGCTCCAAAGGGCGACCGGCAGGGGGCGCTTTTCGCCTACACTTTCGCCAACCAGGACGGATACCGCACCGATTCGCACGAAGCCAGGATATGGCGGGATGTCTGGGATCGCTCCGTCCACAACCGCATCGACCGCTGGGTAATGGTCACTGTGCAGGTGCCGACCTCCGACGAAAACGTGCTGAGGGCGGTCCTTGGCGAAATGAAGGGAGTTGTCGAATGGTGACGTCAATCGCCATAAGGTCGATCGATTATTTGATAGCGTTCGCCGGCGCATTGCTGCTTACGCTCGTCCTGACGCCGATCGTCCGCGAGATGAACCGCAGGCTCGGCATGGTCGACAAGCCCGATCCCCGGCGCATAAACAAGGTGCCGATACCCCGCGGCGGAGGTCTCGCTCTTGCGGCGGGCGTGCTTCTGTCGTATTCTGTTTTCATTCTGGTTTCAGGACGTCCCCCGTTGCAGGCGTGGGGAGTTTCTCCAAACATGTTCTGGAAGCTCTCCGCGCTGGCGGCTTTGATATGCGCGCTGGGGTATGTCGACGACAAGGTTTCGCTTAAGCCCAAGACGAAGCTTTTCGGACAGCTCGCCATAGCCGCTCTTGTCTGGGTGTGGGCGGGTTTGGGCTTTCACCGTCTTTGGCCGGGCCTGCCCTGGTGGCTGGATCTGCCGATTACGGTTTTCTGGATTGCCGGGGCGGTCAATGCGTTCAACTTGATTGACGGGCTGGACGGTCTTGCATCCGGCCTGGCGCTCATTGCCACGATGGGCATGGCTGGCGCATTGTTCCTTTCCGAAAACCCGCAGGCGACGCTTTTCTACTTCGCCTTCGCGGGCGGACTTGTCGGGTTTCTGCGGTATAACTACAACCCCGCGAGCGTGTTCCTCGGCGACTGCGGCTCGATGTACATCGGCTTTACTCTGTCCGTCCTGCCGCTCGTGGCGCAGACGGCGAATTCGATGATCGTGTCTGTAGGCGTCCCGCTGCTGGCGATGGGTGTGCCGATTTTCGACACGTTTCTTGCGATACTCCGCCGTACGCTGCGCCACATGATCCGTAGCCGCGATGCCGGTGAAAAAGGCGGCGACAATGTGATGACGGCCGACGCGGACCATCTGCACCATAGAATACTGAGGGCTGTCGGTCTCAATCAGCGAAAGGCGACTCTGATACTCTATCTTCTCGCGGCAGGAGCTGTCCTTGTCGGGCTTGTCGGCATGACGCTCCGGTCGCGCGCGGCTGGGTTGTGGCTCTTCGCGTTTGCCGTCGCGACGATCGTCGTGTTCAAGGATATGTCTCGCATCGAGCTTTTCGACGCCGGGCGGCTCCTGAACTCGGTCGCCAGAAGCAGCAGCACCGACAGCCGCAGACGCTGGGCCAGACTCGCCGTGCCGATGTACGTTTTCTTTGACATCCTCTCTCTCGTCACAGTGTTCTTCTTCTGCCTCTGGGCGTTGCAGCTGCCTGTGAGCCGTGTCACGTTCAAGGTCGCCATGCCGATATGCGTTTTGTCCGTATTCCTCGCGATGGTCTTTTTCAGGACGTATCAGACGAAGTGGTCGCGCGCGATGACGTCCAACTACATGAGACTGTTTCTGGCGTGCGTCTTCGGCACGGTGGCAGGGTGCGTCGCGGTGTACTATTCGCCCGCTCACACCGGACAGCTCAAGGCGTTCGGCGTCGCTTTCTCGGCGCTGTCGTTTATCTCGCTTTCCTTCCTGCGTCTGGCCAGAGGAATCGTGCGCGACGTATTCTACGCCATCGACTGTTCCCGTTTGAAGGGCAGAAAGGACGTCTCTCGCATCCTGGTCTACGGCGCCGGGCTGCGCTATAGATCGTTCCGCCGCGAACTGGTGCGCACGGCGTCGGCCAACGACAGGATAATAGTGGGCATAATCGACGACGATATCTTGCTGCGCGGCAGATACATCGGTGGCATACGCGTCTTTGGCACGCTCATGCAGGCGCCGGAAATTATCAACGAGGTCAATGCGGACGCGGTCGTGATCGCGTGCGAGGTGTCCGGCGAATGGATGAAAATCGTCCGTCAGACGCTCGAGCCAACGGGCGTGAGAGTGACGCACTTCCATTTCGGCGAAGACGTCGTCATTGACGGTCCCGCGCAGGTTGATTTGAAGCAAACGAGAGGATGATCCAGAAAATGAGTTCGTACGATAAAGAATCGGTGATGGCGTTTCACAAGGGCGGCAAGGTTTCGGTAAGCCTGCCGAAGCCGCTCAAGACAAAGGACGACCTTTGCCTCGCCTACACTCCCGGCGTCGCCCATGCCGTAAAGGCCATAGCCAGTGCGCCGGATGCCGTCTACGAGTGTACTGCCAAGCCCAATCTCGTCGCTGTCGTCTCGGACGGCACCGCGATTCTCGGGCTCGGCGACCTCGGCGCGGCGGCGTCGATTCCGGTCATGGAAGGCAAGGCGGTTCTTTTCAAGTCTTTCGGCGATGTCGACGCCTGGCCTGTCCCGCTCGACTGCTGCCGCGTCGGCGGCGGCTCCGCCGGCAAGACCGACCCGGAGCGCGTGATTGCCGCTGTAAAAGCTTTGGCGCCACAGTACGGCGGCGTCAATCTGGAGGATATCGCCGCACCCGCCTGTTTCGAGATTGAGGACAGACTCGACAGGGAACTGGACATACCGGTCTTCCACGACGACCAGTGGGGTACGGCCGTCATTTCGCTTTCGGGCGTCATGAACTATGCCCGGCTCGCAGGCAAGGAACTGAAAGATTTGAAAGTCGTCATGAACGGTGCGGGCGCGGCCGGAATACGCATCTGCGAGATGTGCAAGGCGGCCGGCGTCGTCGATGTGACGATGTGCGATTCGAAGGGGACGATTCGCAAGGATCGCACCGATCTGAATCCCTACAAGGCCAGACACGCCGTCGACACCGCCGCCAGGACGCTAAAGGAAGCTCTCGCGGGCGCCGATGTGTTCATAGGCGTTTCCGCGGCGAATGTGCTTTCAGGCGAAGATGTCAAGACGATGGGTGATTTCCCGGCGATTTTCGCGATGGCCAATCCCGACCCGGAGATCGCCCCCGCGGAGGTTGCGCGGGCGCTCGCGGGTCGCCGCTATGTCATGGTTACCGGACGCAGCGACTACCCGAACCAGATCAACAACGTTCTGGGCTTCCCGTATCTTTTCCGCGGCGCTCTCGATGTCCGCGCGACAACCATCAACAAAGAAATGAAGGTCGCCGCCGCCAATGCGCTCGCGGCGCTGGCGAGGGAGCCGGTCCCGGCCGATGTCGCCGCGCTCTATCCTGACGAAAAACTCGTCTTTGGCGAGAGCTACATCATCCCGAAGCCGTTCGACCGCCGCCTTTTCGTCGAAGTCAGTTTCGCCGTCGCGAAGGCGGCCGTCGAAACAGGAGTGGCCCGCGTCGTCCCGGATCTCGCCGAATACCGCGCCGATCTCGAACGCCGCAACGCCGCGCGCGGCTGATCCGTCTTCTCAACCTGCGATCCATTTGCTATAATATCAACCATGACAACAGAAGAACAGGTACAGGCGATAGTCAAGGCGCTCGAGGACAGGAAGGGTGCGGACATCAAGGTCTACGACGCGAGAGGCAAAAGCCAGCTTGCGGATTTCTTTGTGGTCGCGACCGGCGCCGCCGCGCCGCACCTCAAGGCCCTTGTCGCCGAAACGCAGGCCGCCATGAAAAACGCCGGTGTGAAAAGCTACCGCACTTCGGGAGATCCCGAGTCCGGCTGGATCGTCGTCGATTACATAGACGTCGTCGTCCATGTCTTTTCGCCGGAGGCCCGCGCCTACTACGCGCTTGAGAAACTCTGGGAGTAGGCGACGACCATTCGTACATGGCTTCCGAAATAGAGGTTCTCAAAGAAATCACCTCCGCAGTCGTGCGCGAGAGGAATGTCAGGCTTCTGCTTGAACAGGTCCTTGAAATTCTCGAGCGCCGCATGGGGATGATACGCGGCACTTTCTGCCTTCTTGAGGGTGACGAGCTCAGAATCGAAGCTACGACAAAGGCGCTCAATGCAGAAGAGCGCGCGAACGGACACTACCGTCTTGGAGAGGGCATAACAGGCATCGTCGCCCTGACCGGACGCCCCGAAGTCGTGCCTGACATCCGCAAAGACCGCCGTTTTCTCAATCGCACGGGAGCGCGCGGCACTGCGGACGCCGTTTCTTTCGTCTGCGTCCCGCTCGTCAGGCTCGGTCAGGTGATAGGCACGCTTTCGGTGGACCGCACGATGCGCGGCGACACGGGGTCGCTTGTGCAGGACGTGACGCTTTTGGGCATAATCGCCAACATCACCGCAGAGGCCGCGGCAGTCTGCCGCGAGGAGTGCGCCGAAAGGGAGGCGCTTGTCGAGGAGAATAGACGCCTTCGCGACATGCTGTCGAACAATCCGGGCGAACTCGTCGGCAACTGCCGCGAGATGAGGTCCGTCTACGAGCAGATACGCCAAGTCGCGCCGAGCGAAGCGACTGTCCTGGTGCGCGGCGCGAGCGGAACCGGCAAGGAGCTCGTCGCGCGCGCCATACAGGCGCTTTCGCCGCGCAAGGACCGCCCGTTCGTGGTGTTGAACTGCGCCGCTCTGCCGGAAGCTCTCGTCGAGTCGGAGTTGTTCGGCCACGAGAAGGGGGCTTTTACAGACGCGCGCGAACTTCGCATAGGCCGCGCGGAGGCTGCGAACGGCGGCACGCTGTTCCTGGACGAGATTGGCGACCTTTCCGTCCCTGTGCAGGTCAAGCTGTTGCGCTTTCTGCAAGACCGCACTTTTTCGCGCGTAGGCTCGAATGTCGAGCTTAAGAGCGATGTGCGGTTCATCGCCGCGACAAGCCGCAACCTCGAAGAGTTGATGGAAAAGAAGCTCTTTCGCGAAGACCTCTACTACAGGCTTTCGGTCTTCCCGATAGCGATACCCGATCTGGCGCACAGGACTGGCGACATCGTACTGCTGGCGGAGCATTTTCTCGCCAAAATGAACGTAAAGTACGGCAAGCAGGTTTCGCGCATTTCATCGCCGGCCGTCAACATGCTCCAGGCCTATTCCTGGCCGGGCAACGTCCGCGAACTTGAAAACTGCATCGAGCGCGCAGTTCTTACGGCCAAGGACGACTGCATACACGCCTACAACCTGCCGCCTTCGCTCCAGACGCCGGAGTTCGCCGAAGATCCGTTCAGACCCGAGGACACTATGACCCTCGACGAACAGCTGGCCGCGGTCGAGCGCCGCATATTGGAGAATGCGCTCTCCCGCAACGGCGGCAACAAATCCGCCGCCGGGCGGGAACTCGGCGTTTCGCCGCGCATGATGAACTACAGGCTGCGCCGCGCCGGACTCATTTGATTGTCGAAGTCGCCGGTGCTGGCGGCCCCGGCCGGTAGAACATCAGCATCGCGTCCGATGTGCGGTCCAAGAGTTCGGCGAGTTTCATGTATCCTCCCGGGCGGGACTTGCGGCCTCTGTCGCATCCGCCTGGATATACAACATGGAAGGTTTCGTCGTCGCTCCCAAGCCCGTCAATAAACGCTATGTCCAGCGGCCAGCGCTGCGATTCTTCGTCCGTCAGCGGACGGCACTGGCGCACGACCATCACCGGCTGGGACATGAGTATCCATTTCTTTATCTTGTCCTTGTGCGACAGCAGTTCCTCTTCTGTCTTGGCGGAATAGAATGTCGTTTCGGGATTCTTGATCTTCAGCGCGGCCGCGCACTTCGCCACCCATGCGGCATTGTTGCCGTAGGACGGCCCGGCCTTGCCTTTCGCAGGACGCACCGGTCTCGCCGCGGGTTTCTTCTTGCCTTTGGCCCCGTCGCCATCGTCGTCCATGATGAAGTCCGGCTGAGAAAGCCCTGCCGCCTTAAGCGTCCCTTCGATGTACGTTCTCAGCTTGTCCACTTCGGCGAGACGGAACCTCGGGCGCGAGTCCGCCGGATTGGAGTGTACGCGCGATACGTCGAACGGCCCGGTGCTCTTGCCGCCCGCCGCCGCGCCGGGCAGCGCTCTGTAGTAGTTCGCCAGAGACATGAACGCGAAAAGCGGGTTTGCGGAGTTTACTATGTCGTTGGAATAGCCGAAGTACCACTGCTGAAAGTACCAGGTCGCCATCAGATGGTCCGATTCCAGAAAGAGCGTCGGTTCGCCTTTGCCTGGTCCGCTCGCCGGCAGGACGATGCCTTTCTGGTTCGCGCTGTAGCGTATGCCGCCGGCGTTCTTCGCGTATGCCCGCACATAGTACATAGTCCCGGGCTTGAGGTCGATTATGCGCGCGTCGTACCTGTCGCGGTGGTAGAGCGGATAGAGCTTGCCGGTCTTCTCGGTGGGATCCTTCTTGACGCCGTAGCAGAATCCGTATTCCGTGAGCAGCGGCTCGCCGCGGTAGCGCACTTTCATTTCTGCGCGGAAGGATGTCGGCATGGCGGAATTGAGCGTCACCATTTCGGTCTGGGGCAGAAGCGAGAAGTCGAGCTCCTGTTTGGTGAGCTTCGTCTCCGGGAAGTCGATCGTGACCGTGCACGTTCCCGCCGCTGTGTCCGTCTTGATGTTCGTTATCGCTACGCCGGCCGGCAGCAGGTTCGGCAGAAACGCCGCCGGATCGCTCTTCGCGTCGAAGGTGTCCCCGTCCGTCAGATATGCGCCGCCTTCGCCGAGGCCCTTGTGGTCCGGGTCGCCCGCCCGGTAGGTGTAGCAGAGGTCGGGCGGACCCAGCATCGGCGAAGTCATCGTGACATTGATTACATGCACTAGCACGCCTTCCGCGTCAGGGTGCCCGACAGGCGGCTTTTCGCCGTGGCAGTATTCTATGTAGAAAAGATAGTTGGGGTGCGACGACGGCACGAAGATCCCGAGCGGATTGAGACCTTCGCCCCCTGTCGCCGGGAATTTGCCGGAACGCGGACCGAGTGTGTATTCGCCGGGCTTGGTGACTTTCGGATATGCCGCAGCCGGGACGAAAGCATGGTGTATGTACCTGCAGTATGCGAGACCTGTCGGACCGTAGTCCCACGGCAGGCACGGCGTTCCTTCGACTCCATCATGCTCTTCGGACGCATGGTAGTAGTCGGGCGCCCCCAGGACGTGCCCGAGTTCGTGCACGAGCGTGCGGCCGTTCGCCGGGTATTCGACTTGGGGT
>CAMOXA010000021.1 GCA_946628745.1 uncultured Verrucomicrobiota bacterium
TGTCGCGCGCCGGGCTCAGATACTGGCGCGGATCGAAGTGGTCCGGATGCTCGGCGAAATGCTTGCGGATCGCCGCAGTCATCGCGAGACGCGAGTCGCTGTCGATGTTGATCTTGCACACCGCGCTCTTCGCAGCCTTCCTGAGCTGTTCTTCCGGAATGCCGACCGCGTCGGGGAGCTTGCCGCCGTACTTGTTGATCGTATCGACCTCGTCCTGCGGAACGGAGCTGGAACCGTGAAGAACGATCGGGAAGCCGGGGAGTTTCTTTTCGATAGCCTTGAGCACGTCGAAAGCGAGCGGCGGCGGGATGAGCTTGCCGGTCTTGGGGTCGCGCGTGCACTGCTCGGGCTTGAACTTGTACGCACCGTGGCTCGTGCCGATCGAGATTGCGAGAGAATCGCAGCCCGTCTTCGTCGCGAACTCCACGACTTCCTCGGGCTTGGTGTAGTGGCTCTCCGCGGCCGAGACTTCGTCCTCCACGCCGGCAAGAACGCCAAGCTCGGCCTCGACGGTCACATCATGCTTGTGAGCGTAGTTGACGACCTTCTTGGTGAGCTTGATATTGTCTTTGAACGGGAGCGAGCTGCCGTCGATCATAACGGACGAGAAGCCGGAATCTATGCAGCTCTTGCAAGTCTCGAAGCTGTCGCCATGATCGAGATGCAGAACTATCTGAGGCTTCTTGCAACCAAGCTCCTTGGCGTACTGAACGGCGCCTTCAGCCATGTAACGGAGAATGGTCGGGTTCGCGTACTTGCGAGCGCCTTTCGAAACCTGCATGATTACGGGCGACTTTGTCTCCACTGCTGCCTGCACGATGGCTTGCATCTGTTCCATCGTATTGAAGTTGAAAGCGGGAATCGCATACCCGCCCTTGATCGCCTTCGCGAACATCTTCTTGGTGTTGACGAGACCAAGCTTCTTGTAGCTTACCATCTTTATTCTCCTTATGTATTTTCCCCTTATTTGGGAAGAAATTGTGCAAATTATATCAAATTCTGCCCCCGGATTTCAAGTGCAGAGTTGAAAAATGTGCAATTCTCAGTGCGTCAAGCTGCTGATCAATTCAACGCGAGCCGCTTCAAAACGTGCAAAAAGTCTCTTATATGCATCGTTTCTGGCAATATTCCACGCCGAGCGATCCTTCACCTCGGCTAGAACGTGCGCCGCGACGGCATCCCAATCGCAGTCGTATACGCTGCCATCGACAGTTCGTCCGAAATTGGCGAGCCAATTGGCGAGTTTGGAGCCTCTTGCGATTCCGATAATGGGCGTACCCGCATTCGCCGAAAGAATCAGAAGATGAAGCCGGCTGGAAAGGACGGCCGAGCATTTGGCTGCGGCTTCTACCACGGCCTGCGGCGTATCGCCCGGGATGCACTCCACCCCAAGACGTTCGAGAAGCGACCTGTCCGTCTTGGAATTCATGGGGATGCCCAGCACGCGTACGCCGGCCTTGCGTACGGTTTCGACAAGACGTTTTACGCCTTTGAGATCGGCGACCTGCCGCTGAGTGGATATGCAAAGCCCCAGCGTCGGTGCCGCAGGCGCCGGCGACGGGAGGTCCGAGCCCATCAGAATCGCCGTATCCGCCGCCACGCCCGCAGAAGCGAAACCCGTGCGTGCCAGCATCTCGACGCTTTGCGGATCGCGCAGCCACACGCCGCGGCAGCGCGGGAGAATCGCGGAGATGCGCCGGGCAAGCTTGTCCTTCAGGCGTCGCTCGTACCAGCCGACCAGGCCGAAAAGACCGAGAATCGTCCTGCGTCTGCCGGACGCCCTGAAGAAGGCCGGATTCAGCTCGTCGTCCATTCCCACCCCCCACACGTACGTCGGAACGTTCGCCTTTTGCGCCGCCTCCAGCAAATCCAGCGCTGTATGGGGATAATCGGAAAGCCCTGTCGCTCCGCACCATATGTAGGCGTCGTGACGTGCGGCGACTTCGGCGAAACCGTCGATCCGGCATCCGGCGAAGCCGAAAGGCGGGACGACCGCCACGCCCAAAAGTCCGGCCGTCCCGGGATCGGCGGTAGCGACTGTAAGTTGCACGCCCGGGATCGACTCGCGCAACATCTTGACGACACACGCGACAATCGCCTCGTCGCCTATGTTGTCGCATCCAAGCGGAATGCCCCCGAGAAGAATCTTCACGACGCCGTTCCTCCCCGACAGCCGTCATCCCGGCCGCCGCCGTGCCATGTCAAAATATCTCCCGCCGAAAGACGCGGCGATGCAGCCACGTCGAATTCCTCTGGCGGCATTCCACAGGCGATGACCTGCACTATCGCCTCGCATGAAGGGATGCCCAGCAGCGCATGCGCCCGGCGATCCACATCCGGCGGCACGCTCCAGTGCAGTATGCAGTGCGCGATGCCGCGGCTGTGCAGCGCATAGCAAAGGTTCATGACGAATATTCCGCCGTTCACATAGGCGTCATGGCGCTCCCATGCCCATCTGACGGAAGAAAGATCGGCGGTTACGACAAGGACTTTGTCTGCGTCGGCACCAAAGCCCCGCGTACCGCGTTGCATGGCGAAAAGCCTGTCGCGCAAGGCGGGGTCGTCAACGGCATGGACTCGCGCATGTTGGCGGTTGCACGCGCTCGGCGCTGTCGTCGCGATTTCCACCGCGGCTTCGATCTCCCGCCTGGGCACTGCGCCGGCGAAGTGGCGGACGACATGCCGCGAAGCGGCGAAAACCGGGAACGGAGCATCTTTTGCGGCGAAAAAATCCGCCCTTTTGACGTGCGGCTCGACAGCCGCCGGAATGCCGGCGCGCGAGGAAAGAAACGCATCCAGCCTGGGCATATTCCACTGCCGGCCGCTGTGCATTTCGCGATAGGCGCGAAGGACGCCGACGGCATGCCTGACCTGGCCGTCGTCGCCGAACCGCCGCTCGAACGATTCGACAAGGCTCATCAGGTGGAGCACGGCCCCCTGGCCGAAGCCGAGCCGCCTGCGCGGCATGGTAAGTCCTTTTTCAAGAACGTGGTAGGCCATCACAATCTCCGCACGGGCGGCGGCGCGCCTGTCCAGATGAAGCGCGCCCGCGCCTGCCATGAACTCCCGCATGTCGTAGCGAAACGCCTGCCGCGCCTCGCGGCGGATTCTGCATCCCGTCCACCACGCGCAAAGCGCCCGCTTGAGTTTCTTCAACAACGCCACTGCCGCGACCTCCCCCGAGCGCCCTGTCAGTCGAGCATCCCCTTCGGCATATCGCGATTCCACACGGCCTTGTATCGTGCCTCCAGCACGGCGTGCTTGACGGCTTTCACCATATCGTCGGTCACGAATCCCTTGCCTGCGGCGTCCGTGTAGAAGCTCGCCACCAGGCCTTTCTTGACAAGGCTCTTCCTGTTTTCATTCTCGTACGCACGCAAGAGTTCGCCGCCTCTGCCCTCGCCGATGAAAACGAACGGACGCCCCTTCTCGTGATGGGTGCCGAAATACCAATCCAGCGCTTTCTCGAGATCTTTCGAGTCGACGATGAGCGGCGAAAAAACGCGGGCGACCCCCTCGAAGCGTCCGCGCCCGACTTCGGAGTTCGCGTACGATGTCATTTGAGGCAGGCGCTTTACGCTCGTGTAGAGGTCGTTCTGGAGATATATCACGTCCGACGGAATGACGAACGTCCGCACGGGATCCTCCCGTATCACCCAGTTCTCGGCGTAGTCGTAGGGCGTCTGTCCAAAGCATCCGGCAAGCACCGCGGCGGACAAGGCCAGTGAAAGCGATCTGATTGCACTCGACATGATATTCCCGTCAATCTTCATTGTTCTCGGAACAGACCAACCGCAACCCGAATATGCAGTTTCGCAGGTTCGGCTCGCGTTTTATGCGATATGCGCAGCGGCAGTCCCTCTCGTAGAAAAACCAGCATCCGCCGCGAAGCACCTTGAACGATCCGGCCGGCGGCCCCTTCGGGTCGACATTCTGGCTCTGGCTGACCGAATACCAGTCCGCGCACCATTCGAGGACGTTGCCCTGCATATCGTAGATCCCCCATCCGTTCGCTTCGCGGGAACCGACATGATGCGTCTGGTTGTCGCTGTTCGTGTCGTACCACGCCACTTCCAAAAGTTTGTCCCCGCCGGAGACCGGTCCTGTCGCGCCTGCGCGGCAGGCGTATTCCCACTCCGCCTCGGTCGGCAGGCGGGCGACTCCACCGAGCTTCGCGTTGACCTTCTTGACGAACAGCGCGCAATCGTGCCACGACACGTCTTCGACAGGAAAGCCTTCGCCCTTGAAACGCGAAGGATTGCTGCGCATCACGCTCTTCCACTGCTCCTGGGTGACCTCGTACTTGCCTATCCAGAAGCCTTTCGATATCGTGACGGTGCGCTGCGACTCGTCGTTGAAGCGTCCGTGTTCGGATGCGGGGCTGCCCATTTCAAACTCGCCCGGGGCGCACCACACCATTTCCATTGTCGCCCCGCCGGGCAGTGTGATGGTTTTCGTTTCCCCGCTTTTCCGGGGCCGGGCCGCATCTGCAGCCGCCCCGTCGCCGCGGGCCGCGGCGGGCTGCAGCGCCAGCGCCAGCGCCAGAACGAACGATGCGGACATTGTTTTGAGAAACGCGGTATTCATGGTGACAGTCATTATATCATATTTGAGCCTTGGTTGGATACTAGAAACTGAGGAGCGACCTGGTGAAGCGGTCCGGGTCGAACAGCTCGCCCGCTTTCGCCAGCGCGTTCGCGCCCATCCTCGAGAGCTCTGCGGGATCGGCGATTTTGTCCAGAGCCCTGGAGAGCGCGTCGCTGCATCGCGCTGCCGCCACGCGCGTCTCTCCCGACTCCGTCGCGGCGAAAAGCCCCGTTTCGCCCGGCACCAGCCAATCGCGGATGCCGCCGACGTCGAACGCCACCGTCGGCACGCCGTGCGCCATTGCTTCGGCCCCGACCATGCCGAACGGCTCGTTCCACAAAGACGGGAACGCGCACACGTCCGCCTCTGCGAGGAAGCGGTGGGCGTCGTTGCGCCAACCGGTGAAAACGACATCGTCTCCCGCCATCTGCCGCAGTCTGGCTTCGTCGCGCCCGGCGCCGACGATGACGAGAGTGTGGGGCGTCTTCATGCGGCGCGCCGCCTCGATCAGCAGCCCCACGCCTTTGCCCGCGAGAAGCTGGCCGATGAAAAGCACCCGTAGCCGGCCTTCGGGCATCCACTTGCGCGCCGCCGCCTCGTCGGTGAAAGGCCGCGTGAAGTAGGGCCTGACGACTCTGACGCGGTCGGGAGGGAATCCGTTGCGCTCGAGATTCGCCTTGATGTAGCTTGACGTGGCGAAAGTCTTGACCTCGCGCATCTCGTCTATGAAATCGCGTATCGGGCTTGTGAGATTGCGCCACACCCATTTCGGTCTTGTGACGGCGGCGCACAGCCTGCACGGAAAGAACGAATATGTCCTGTCGCACAGCCTGCGCAGCGGATCGTAATAGTGGCGGCGCAGACAGTACAGTTCATGGTCGTGCGCGAAGAAATGGAGCTTCTCGCCGTACTTCGACTTGAGTCGGCTCAGTTCGCCGGGCGTCCGCGGCACTTTGTGCATCAGCACGTAGTCGCGTTCGTCAAGGACCTCGGGCGGATCGCCCACGACGTCCACGACGTGTCCGAGAGCCCTCAGCGCGTCCGCGGCCCTGCCTGCAAAGCATTCGAGTCCGCCGTGCAGATGGCTGTAGACCCCGGTGAAGAGAATCTTCATCGCCGCGCCCCCCTTCCGCGGCCGGCCAGCGTCTTGAGCGCGTAAATCGTCTTCGCGGCGCCGCGCACCCCGAGGACGCGGACGGCGAGGCGCTTCAACCAGCCTGTCTTTCGCGGCCAGTCGATCGCCGTCAGCCACTCGGGATGCTCCGCGAACGCGTCCAGCAGCCGCGACCTGTCCGGTTCGTCGAACGACGGCGTCGCCAGATAGTAGCCGAACAGATTCACCGCCAGCATGGAGGCGAAGCCCCGCCGCGCCTCTGGAGCGAGCGCCGACGACTCCATGCACCCGTAGACATGGCCTGTCGCCTCGAGTATGTCCCACACTCTTTTCGGGGAAAACGCCCCCGTCAGCGAACCTTCTCGCGCCGGGGTGTAGACATAGAACGGCTCGCCGACGATGCACACCCGGTCGAGTCCGGCGAGATGCAGCGGCAGGACGTCGACGTCTTCGTGTATTTTGCCCGCCCTGAAGCGAGGCAGCGAATCACGCCTGTAGACGTGGCGCCAGGGTTGCCAGTTGATACCGGCCGTCTCGCGATTGGCGTACAGCAGGTCGAACGCCGCCGCGCCGCACATCTCATTGCCGTCGGCACTCGCGTGCGCCGCATCGACGCGTCTTGAGGGCTCCCCGCCCGGGCGGGCCTCGAGATACGGGAAGTGCAGGCAGTTGCACCCGGGGTGGCTGTCGACAAGCCCGGCCATGCGCGAAAGAGCGCCGTCGACGTATGCATCGTCCGCATCAAGCCATGCTATCCAATCTCCACGGGCCTCGTCCAGCGCGCGGTTTCGCGCGGCCGCGACGCCCGCGTTGGGCTGGTGGACGGTCCTGACGCGCGAATCCGCCGCGGCTATCGCGTCCGCGAGCGCCGGCGTGCCGTCCGTGGATCCATCGTCCACGACGACGGCCTCCCAATCGGAGAATTCCTGCGACTGGAGGCGGCGTATGGCCGCTTCGAGATGTCCCTCGCCGTTGTAGACTGGAATGCAGAATGAAAACTTCATGCCGTAGATTATAGCATATTGCGGACGAAAATGGCACCCTGTCTTCACCGCCGCGCCCAGCCGGCGGGTTCTACAGCCTGACGGCGCGGACGTCGCCCCATCCGCACGGCAGGGCGAACACGACGGACGCCCCTTCGCGTTTCTTGTCGCCGGCCATCAGAGGCGAGAGAGACTTGAACGTCAAATCGTCCGGCAGCTCCGCAGGCAGCCCCGCCGCGGCGAATTTCTCCGCGAGCTCGTCGGCCCAGCCTTCTGCCGCGAGCCCGAGACGTTCCGCTAGGCGCGCCTCTTCCACACACCCGATTGCGACGGCCTCGCCGTGCGAAACCCTGAAGTCCGTCGCCTTTTCGAGAGCGTGCGCGACAGTGTGTCCGCAATTGAGCTTCATCCGTTCGCCTGTCTTTTCCAGCGGATCGCTCTTCACGATGCGTATCTTTACGGAGAGGTTCTCCCTCAGTTCGTCCGCGGTCGGCAGGCGTCCGCGCGCGGCGTCGCTTTTGATGCCGCCGATTATCTCGTGCTTTATCATCTCCGCGCGGCCGTCCGCGATGCGGCGCGCGGGCAGAGTCTTCAGGAATCCGACGTCGATTATGACGCGGCGCGGCGGATGGAACGCTCCGGCCATGTTTTTGCCCGAAGGCAGGTCGCACGCCGTCTTGCCCCCGTACGACGCGTCGACCATCGAGAGCAATGTCGTCGGCACGTTCACCCAGTCGATTCCGCGCATCCACGTCGCCGCAGCGAATCCGACGAGATCTCCGGTGACTCCGCCGCCCACCGCCGTGACGCAGTCCTTTCGCCCGATTCCGGCCTTCGCGAACGCGTCCCATATGCCCGAGACCGCGTCGATCGTCTTGTTTTCCTCCCCTGCCGGCAGTATGTATATCGCCCGCGCGGCTATTTCGGGATAGAGCGCTGCGACGTTCGAGTCCACGACGATGTTCTCGAGCTCGTCAAGACGCAGCTCGCGGAATTCGACGCCGGTTTCTTCGCAGAGCATCGCGTCGAGTATCGAGAACGCGACAAGGGCTTCTACCACCGGCGCCGCCCTGAAGGCGATGCAAGGGTCGTGCCTGCCGCGCACTTGCAGAACCGCGGGCGTCATCGTCGACAGATCGACGCTGCGCTGGGGCTTGTAGATGGACGGCGTGGGCTTCATGGCCACTCTGAGGACGATGGGCATGCCGCTTGTCATCCCGCCCAGTATACCGCCATGGTTGTTTGTCGCGGTGACGACCCTGCCGTCGGCGATTTCGAACGCGTCGTTGTTCTCCGACCCCTTGAGCCGCGCCGCCTCGAATCCGTTGCCGAACTCGACGCCCTTCACGCCCGGTATGCCGAAAACCGCCTCGGCTATCGCCCCGTCGAGTCCGTCGAACATCGGTCCGCCCAGACCCGGCGGCAATCCCGTCGCGACGCATTCGACGATTCCGCCCACTGAATCCCCCTCGGCTTTCGCGGCCAGGACGTCGCCGGACTGCACGACGCGCGATTCGATCTTCACGCCGCGCCGCGCCAGCTCTTGCAGGCAGATCCCGCCCGCTATGCACATCGCGGCTGTCATGCGCCCGGAATTAGCTCCGCCTCCGGGCGGTATCCTGCCGGTCCTGACCCAGTTCGGATAGTCGGCGTGCCCCGGTCTCGGGACCGTCCGCTCGTAGTCGCCGCTTCTCGTGTCGGTATTGCGTATAACCGCCTCGATTGCGCCGCCCGTTGCGGCGCCTCCGGCCAACCCTGCGACAAACTCCGGCACGTCGGGCTCCCGGCGCGCCGTCGACATTTCGTCCCGTCCCGGCGCGCGGCGCAGCATGAACGACTGCAGTTCGCCAAGGTCGACCTTGACGCCGCGCGGCACGCCCTCAAGCCGCATTCCGATTGCATCGGCGTGGGACTCTCCGTACACCTCCAGCTTCAGGACTTTGCCTATCTTCATTTTGAAATCCTTTCAGTCTCGCCCGTCCCGCCCGTCGTGCGGGATTCTGGGGCGCTCTCGCCGTCTATCCTGCCTTTCGCCGCGACGCCTTCCGTCAGGGCGTCGTGCAGCCGCCGTCTGTCGCCGGTGGCGATGGCGTCGCGAAAATCGGCGAGTCTCGAGATGTACCGCTCGAGAACCGGCACGAGCGCGGCGGCGTTCGCGAGAAACAGTTCGCTCCACGTGTCCGGATCCGGCGCGCCTACGCGAACCATGTCCCTGAAGCTCCCGGCGGAATAGCCGGCATGGCCGGCCGAGAGGCTTTCGCGCACGTACGCGGACGACATCAGATGGCACAACTGGCTCGTGAAGGCGATCATCTCGTCGTGATGCTTTGGATCCGTCACGACCACGCGCGAGAACCCAAGAGCCTTGAAATACCTCTCCAGCCGCGGCAGAACCTCTCCGGTGAAATCCGGGTCGGCGAGTTCTTCCGGGAAAGGCGTCAATATCATCGACGCGCCGTCGAAAAGCCCGGCGCACGAATTGGCGTAGCCGAGCTTCTCCTTGCCGGCCATCGGGTGACCGCCGACGAAACGCCACCGCCTCTCTTTCGCGAACACACCGAGTTCTCTGCAGATCGTCCCCTTGACGCCTGCGATATCCACGACGGTCGCGCCGTCGTCGAGCGTGCCGCTTTCGGCAATCGCCTTGACTATCGGCGGTATCGCCGAAGGCGGCGTCGCGACAAAAACGATGCCGTATCCCGACAAGTCGGGGAGCGGACCTCGGCCGCGGAAAATGTCCGCGTCGAAGCCGGCGCGTTTCGCCGCTTTTTCGATGGAGCCTCCTATAAGCCCGCGCCCTATGACAGCAGTGCGCATATTTCGCCCGGTTGCGGAGTCACGTCCGCCGGCCGGATCACTCGGCATGGATTCTGTCGTTGGCCGCGGCGACTTTGGCGCGGAGTTTTTCTTTGTGGGCGCGGAACTTTTCGCGAAGCGCCGCGTTCGCGGTCCCCAGCATCTGCACGGCGAGAAGCGCCGCGTTCACCGGTCCCGCAGAACCGACCGCCACGGTCGCGACCGGAACGCCCGCCGGCATCTGGACCGTTGCGTAGAGCGCGTCCAGTCCGTTGAGCGCGCCTCCCGCGACGGGAACGCCTATCACGGGCAGGACGGTTCCTGCCGCCAGCACGCCGCCGAGATGCGCCGCGCCGCCGGCCGCCGCGATTATCACCTTTATTCCGCGCGACTCGGCCGTCTTCGAATATTCCAGCGCTACGTCCGGCGTGCGGTGGGCGGATATGACGCGCGTCTCGTATCCGACGCCGAACCCGTCCAGCGTCTCGCACGCCTTCTTGACGAGCGGCCAATCCGAATCGCTGCCCATGACGATACCGACTTCAACTTCTGCCATGCCAAACATCCTTTCTTTGACGAGCGCACATTATATAATTCTTTCGTGCCGTTTGTCAACAGCCCGCGGGCGCATCAGCCATGCTTCGACCTGCGTCCGGCGTGGACGGGCGACGATTCCTGGCTGTGCACTTGGCTGCGGTAGAGGGTCCAGCCGTTGTTCAGCCAGAAGCTTATGCCGCACACCCACATCACCGGGAGAAGCAGCTGGTGGTTGCCGCTCATCTCCGCCACCATGACTATGGAAGTCAACGGTATCCTGAGCGCGCTGGCCATGAAGCCCGCCATGCCCGCGAGCGCGAACGCCGGCGGGTGAATGCCTAGCGCGTCCGGGAACACCGCCTTCATGACTATTCCGGTCGCGGCGCCGAGTGCTCCGCCGCACACGAGCGCCGGCGCGAAGAGTCCGCCGCTGCCGCCCGAGCCGACCGTAAACGACGTGGCGACGACCTTGAGGACGAAAAGCGCCAGAAGCCCCGTCGCTGTGAGCGACCCGAGACCCGAGAGCTGCCCGCCGTTGCCCATCGCGAACACCGCCTTTACGGCGGAGTAGCTCGTGCCGAGCACGTCCGGATAGAAGAATCCTATGGCGCCGGTGACCAGTCCGCCGACCGACACCTTGATCCAGCCCGGCACGCGGCTTTCCTCGAACGCCTTCTCCGTCGCCCTGAAAAACGATATGTAGAACCTGACGCCGAAGGCGATCACGACCGCGAGGGCGAAGTACGGCAGAAGCCTAAGTCCGTTCGAGAAGCTGTACTGGCTGTCGAGGACGAACAGAGGGTCCCACGCGGCCTTGCCCGCGAGAAACGCGTACACCGCGTAGCTCACGGCCGACGCGATGAAGCACGGCAGGACGGTTTCGTCTTCGATGTCGCTCGACGAGTAGAATATCTCGAAACCGAATATCGCGCCGGCGAGCGGCGCCTGGAAAAGCGCGGCGATGCCTGCCGCGAGCCCCGCCGCCATGAGTATGCGGCGCGCGCGTATCGACAGATTCATCTTGCGCGCCATGAAACTGCCGCAGGCCGCGCCGAGCAGCGTGACGGGGCCTTCGTACCCTGCGCTGCCGCCGGTGCCCACCGTGAGAACGGACGCGAGCGGCTTTACGGTTATGACGGTTCCGGTTATGTACCCGTCGCGCTGATGGTAGGCCTTTATGGCGCTGTCGGTCCCGCGGGCGTGTTCGAGCTTCGCGAAGCGCTTGATCAGAAGATACCCCGAGAGCGCCCCTGCGGCGGGAAGGATCAAAAGAAGCCACCGTCTGCCGTCGAGCCACCCGCCGTCCCTGCCGGCGTCGAGCCTGCCGTACAGCATCCCGGCGAAGTCTATCATGTATTTGAAGACGACTACCGCGAGCCCCGTCACCGCGCCGACGAGCATGGACTCGCCGAAGTAGCGGCCGGTGCGCACGGACATCCCGCGCCCGGCGAGGAGGAATTTTCTGCTCTTTCTGGCTGCCTTTTTTAACATTGGACGGCTTCGTCAGATTCTGTTGTCCCAGTTCTTGAAGACCACTTCCTGTCCGTTCGCGCGTATGGCGTCATACACGGCCGACGGCTTTCTGCCGTCCGTGAGGGTGAACTGCGCGACATCCCTGTCTGCCAGAACCGCATATCCGCCGGGCGTCACCTTCGACCCGGCGCTCATGTTGTCCGCGGCCGTCTGGACGATCCTGTCGCGGAACTCCGGCGCTTCGCGGGTGGAAACCGTCATGCAGCACTGCGGGAAGACAATCCTGAAAGCGAGCATCATCAGCTCGACGTCCCGCTCGTCTACCGGATACTCCGGCACGAACCCGCCCTCGGTCGGGCAGAATCTCGGGAACGCGAACTGCACTCTCGCCTCGTAGCACTCGCGCATCAAATACATCGCGTGCGCCGCCAGGCTCGCCGCTTCCGGGCGCCACTTCGACAGCCCCAGCAGGAACGCGCACCCTATCTGGCGAAACCCCGCCCGCCCCGCCCTGAGCTGCGTCCACAGGCGGTAGTCGTAGTCGCTTTTCGGCCCCGCCGGATGAAAGTACTTGTACCGCTCGCGGTCGTACGTCTCCTGAAAGCACGTCAGCGCCTCGTACCCCGCCTTGAACAGTTCGCGATAACCCTCTTCGGTCTGCGGCGCGACCTCGAGCGACAGATTTGAGAACATCGACTTGAGAAGCCTGCCGACCTCGGCAAGGTGCGCGACGGTGTTTATCCGCGGATCCTCGCCGGCCACCACCAGGAGCGAATCGATGCCGGTCGCCCTCACCGCTTCGGCCTCGCGGCGTATTTCGTCCATCGAGAGGTTGCGCCTGACGGTGCCGGAGTGCTGCACCCTGAAATCGCAGTAGCGGCACGAGTTGACGCAGGTGTTGCCTATGTAGAGCGGCGCATAGACGCTGACGGTCTTGCCGTAGTATTTGATGCGGGCCTGGCGCGCCTTGCCGCGCATCTCGTCCATGAACCCGTAGGCGGCGGGCGATATGAGATTGAGCAGATCGAACCAGTCGTGGCGCTCTTTCGCGAGGGAAGCGCCGACCATCGGGTCCGTGACTTTCGACACGTACTCCTCGACCTGGGATTCGGTGTATTTCAAAAGTGGGAACATCCGGGGGCCTATTCGCTTTCCTGCTTGAAAATATCGAAGACGTCCATCGGGGACGTCGGGTTTGCTGTGCGGCTTTGGGCGGGCGGGCGCGCCTTGACGGCGAGCTCCGCGCCGCGCACCGCCAGCTTGAACGCCTCGGCCATCGCGACGGGATCGCCCGCCGCGGCGACCGCCGTGTTGGCGAGAACGGCGTCAGCGCCAAGTTCAATCGCCTCGGCGGCGTGCGACGGCAGGCCTATGCCCGCGTCGACCACGACCGGCACGCGGCACTGCTCGACGATGATCTCTATCATGTCGCGGGTGCGCAGGCCGCGGTTGGACCCGATTGGCGAGCCGAGCGGCATGACCGCGGCCGCGCCGGCGTCTTCGCAATGCCTCGCCAGGACGGGATCGGCGTTTATGTACGGCAGCACCACCATGCCGAGCTTGGCGCAAGCCTCCACCGCCTTCAGCGTCTCGACCGGGTCGGGCAGAAGATAGCGCGCGTCGGGATGAATCTCCAGCTTCACCCAGTTGAACCCCGCCGCGAGGCCGATTTTGGCTATTCTCACGGCCTCGTCGGCGTTTCTGGCCCCCGAGGTGTTGAGCATCACCTCGGTCTTGGAGCGGTCGACGGCCGACAGAATATCGTCGTGGGCGGCGTCGCCTTCGTGCACCCTCGTGAGCGCGGCGGTGACGAGCTGTGTCTCCGACGCGGCGAGAGCACGCCGCATGGTTTCGCTCGAAGCGAACTTGCCGGTGCCGAGGAAGAACCGGTTTGTGAACCTGCGGCCCCCGATTACAAGATCTTTCATTGCATTTCCTTTCCGTTTAAAAACCACTTGTGCGCCCGCGCCCGCCTACGGCTCCAGACCGAGAACGAGAGCGATGGCGGCGTTCGCTTCCATAGCGGCGGCGATGCCCACCCTGGGCGATTGCGGCGGCGCGCCAAGCGTCACATCGCTTTCAAAGTCGCCGACCAGCACCATGCCGCCGCCTATGCGGCGCACCTTCATATCCGCCGAACGGCCCCAGCCGCCGAGCCCGCTCGCGCCGACGACGCGCCGCCCGGCGAGCGCCGTGTAAAGCGCTGTCTTCGCCGCGGCGGAATCGAGCGCCTCTACGACGACGTCGCAGCCGGCGAACACGCGGCCGAAGCCGCTTTCGTCCAGACGTTCGTCGACAAGCTCGATATCAAGCTCCGGCTCGATGCGGCGGAGGTTCTGCGCCAGCGCCTCGGTCTTTTTCATGCCGAGCTGGTCGCGAAAGAAGAACTGCCTGTTCAGGTTCGATTCGCTGACAACGTCATAGTCGGCTATCGTCAGCTTTTTCGCCCCGGCCCTGACGAGATGGGCGCAGCAGTTAGAACCCAGACCTCCCGCGCCGGCGATGCCGAAACGCGCGCGCTCCAGCAGGGCGCGTTCATTCCCCGTCAGATATGGATTCGCCGCCACGCCTCAGCCTCCCGAGCAGATGCGAAACACGTTCACTGCGGCGCCCTCGGCGAGCGTGGCGGCGGACAAAGCGGCATCGCCGGCGAGAACGCAGCCCTGGAACTCGACGACAACGCTGGCGGCGTCGACGCCGCGCTCCGCTAGGAACGCGGCGACATTCGCCGCATCGGTCGATGTCTCGGCACCTTGGTAGATTATCTTCATAGTCGCCTTGCAACTTCGCCTGTTGACGGCAAAGATGACGAGTATTTTACCACCACGACGCCGCAAGGTCAAGCCCGCGTCATGAAGATTTGGCAGCCTGCCACCGCCCGGAACCATCCCGAGACCGCCGGCCGCCAACTTG
>CAMOXA010000022.1 GCA_946628745.1 uncultured Verrucomicrobiota bacterium
GACTTCTGGCCGGGCGAGGACACGCTTTTGTGCAAAGACATAGTCGACACCGGCAGCCGGATAGTGTACGATCCGTGGGTGATCGTCTACCACCACCGCCGGGCGGTCTTCGGCGCTCATCTTCGCCAGCTCGGGCGGTACGCGTTCCATCGCGGATATTTCGTGAAGCGCTACCCATCGAACTCTCTGCACCTGTCCTACTTCGTGCCGAGCGCTTTCGTCGTCTATCTTCTTCTGTGGCTGCCGGTCTCGTGCGTCCCGACCGTGCCCCGGTCGCCGGCATGGTACGCCCAGAGCGCGTTTCTGCAGCCTCTCTTGGCATATGCCGCGCTTGTCCTTTTGAGCACCTTCGCGCTGAATCCGGCGACATGGCTGCTGACCGCGGCCGGAGTCGTCGCCTCGCACGTCTGCTACGGCGTCCAGTTCGTGCGCGGACTTTGCGCGAAAAAGGCGCCCTGCGAGTTTATCGGAAAGGACCACGCATGAGCGCCGAATGGATCGATTTCCAGGCGGACCCCGTCCACGTCAAGCGCGAGCGCGAGAAAGCCCGCCAGCTGCGCAAGACCGACTGGTGGCGCGCGCAGCTTCAAAAGGGCGTGTGCCACTATTGCGGCAGGAACGTCGGCGCGGCGAATCTCACGATGGATCATGTCGTGCCGGTCGCGCGCGGCGGCCGGTCGGTCCGCTCCAACTGTGTGCCGTGCTGCAAGCAATGCAACAACGAAAAGCGCGCGACGACACCCGCCGAGCGCATTCTGGACAGGCTTTTCGGCGACGGCGCGGCGGAAACTTTTTAGAAAAACATGCTCTTGCCTCTTGCTTATTCGGCGCAGAAAATGTATAATTTCAATTGTGAAAAAATCTAGCAAGGTAAAGTACGGCAGAATTCTGCTTAAGCTTTCGGGCGAAGTACTCGGCAACCGCGAGACCGGCGAGTGCATCGACCCGAAGAATCTCGCTTTCATGGCGGAGCGCGTCAAGAAGATCCACAAGATGGGCGTCGAAGTCGGCATCGTGCTCGGCGGCGGCAACATCTTTCGCGGGCTCACCGGCGCCGACAAGGGCGTCAACCGTGTCACGGGCGATTCGATGGGCATGCTCGCGACGATCATAAACGGGCTGGCGATGATGAACGCGCTGGAGTCCATCGGCGTGCCGACACGCGTCATGACGGCGATAGAAATGCCGAAACTCGCCGAACCGTTCATCCAGCGCAAGGCTCTCAGGCACTTCGAGAAAGGGCGGGTGCTGATTTTCGCCGGCGGCACCGGCAACCCGTATTTCTCCACCGATTCCGCCGCGGCGCTGCGTGCGAGCGAGATAGGCGCCCAGGCCCTGCTCAAGGCGACGAAGGTCGACGGCATCTACACTGCGGACCCGAAGAAAGACCCCAAGGCGAAGAAGTACGGGACGCTGCGGTACGAGACGGCGCTGGAGAAGCGTCTCAAAGTGATGGATTCCGCCGCGTTCGCGCTGTGCATGGACAACGGGATACCGATTATCGTATTCGACTTTTTCGACGGCAACGCGCTGGAGCGCGTCGTCAAGGGCGAGGCTGTCGGCACTATAGTGAGCGCCGAGGGCTGATGCGATTTCTAAGAAAGGCTACCAAGAAATGGAAACTGTAAACGACGTACTCAACGACGCAAACGCCAAAATCCAGAAGAGCTTCGAGGCTCTCAAGACGCAGTTCTCGGGACTCAGGACCGGCAAGGCCAATCCGGCCATGGTCGACCAGATCAAGGTTGAATACTACGGTTGCCCGACGCCGATAAAGAATCTCGGCACGATATCGACGCCGGAGCCTCGCCAGATCAAGATTACGCCGTTCGATCCGACGGTTCTCGCCGAGATGAACAAGGCGATTCTCGCGGCCAATCTCGGCGTCACGCCCCAGACGGACGGCAAGGTTTTGCGCATAACCGTGCCGGAACTCAACGAGGAGCGGCGCAAGGAGATTGTAAAGGTCGCCAAGACCCAGGCGGAGGCCCAGAAGGTCGCCATGCGCAACGTCCGCCGCGACGCGAACGACGCCGCGAAGAAGCTGGAGAAAGACAAGAAGATTTCCGAAGACGATCTCAAGTCGGCGCTCGACAAGATACAGAAGGCGACAGACGCCGGCATAGCCAAGGTCGACGCCGAGTTGAAAGCCAAGGAAGCCGAAGTCATGGCCGTCTGACGGGAACCGCGCACCGCAAACCACAATATCGCAAGGAAAGGGAGCATCGCAATGGCAGAAGAAAATCTGAGTCCGATCAGCGCACCAAAGCCGCCGGCCGTAAATCCCCTGGGCCAGGCGACATCGGCGCACGCGTCCACGCTGAAACTTAAACCCGTAATCCGCAAGCCTGCCATCGGCGGCGCGAAGCCCGACGCCGGCGCGCTGAAGCCGGCTCCCGCGCCTGCAACGCCGGCGCCGGCGGCCGCACCCGACTCCATGGGCCAGCTTAAGAGCATAACCCAGAAGCTCAAGGGCGTGACGCAGCAGATCCCGCAGCAGGCGATACTGCACAAGACCGGCATCATCGCGGACCAGAATCTCACCGATGCGCAGAAGCAGGCGTCAAAGTCCCGCACGGCCCGCATCTCGCTTTCGGACGCGCTTGGCGTGGCGCCGGTCAAGAACGAGGCGGCGCCGATGAAGACCATACGCATCAAGCGCCCGGTCGATTTGCCGGCGGCGACGCCCTCGGCCCATGCCGCGGCGGCGCCTGTAGCCGAACCGCCCGCCGCAGAGACCGACGAGACGACGATAACGCAGCGCAAGACTCTCAAGATCGCGCGTCCCGGAGCCGGGGCCGTCAAGCCTGCCGGCAAGTTCGGCATTAAGAAGCCCGGCGCGGCCGCGCTCGCGAAGCCTGCCAAAGGCGCGGCACCCGCCGAAGACGCTGTCGCGGACATCCCCGACATGCCTGCGGACGCCCCCGCGCCCGCGCCTGTCGCCGCGCCTGCTCCGTCCGCCGGCGATGTCGCCGGCGTCCCGGGCGGCTTGCTCATATTCGATTTCATTCTGCAGTTTGCCGCGTGCCTGGCGATAGGCTTTCTCGGCTATCTGCTTTATACGGATCTGAACACCGCGTGGTTCTGATTCTGTTTCGGCAATGAGGCGCTGGCGGGCAATTGTCAAGGCGACAATCCTTGAGATGTCGTCCGAACCGTTGGCGCTGCTTTTGACTTTAAGCTCGATCGCCATAATCGCGTTCGCGTCCGTGTTCCACATACACCAGTTCGGCGGCGCGGATTCATCGCGAATGGCGCGCGACGCCGGTTTTTCGGTGTTGCTTGTAATCGGGATCGTCTACGCCGTGTTCTGCACTGTAAAAGTCTTTCGCCGCGAAATCGAAAGCGGAACCGCCCAGATGGCGCTCGCGCATCCCGTGTCGCGCGCCGGCTTCTTCGTCGCTAAGGCGTCCGGGGCGTTTCTGGCGTATGCGGTTTTCGCCCTGACGGTTTTCGGCGTGACCGTGACTACTGTGGTCGGCGCGAAGGCCGGCGGGATTGTGGCGCGAAGGACGGGTGACATCGCATTCATCTGGGGCCCGGCGCTTGCAATCGACGCGGCGGTCGCGGTTCTGCCTCTTGTTCTCGCGGCGGTCGCGGACCGTTTCTTCAGATGCCGGTTCACAACCGCGGCCACGTGGCTGTCGCTCGCGATCTCGCTTCTGGGTGCGGCGGCCTCGATAGCGCTCGCAGTCGCGTTCGGATTCGGCGACGGCATGATTGGCGTCCCCTTGTGGCTCGCGCCGGCCGCGGTTATGCTCCTTTTCCCGGCAGCAGTGTTCGTCGCCGCGAGCGCGGCGTTTTCCGTTCGCGTGAAAGAAGGCGTCGCGACAGCGCTCGCGGGAGCGCTCTTCATTGTGGCGCTGCCGGCTTTCGGCAACTACTATCTGTCGTCGGCGCTCTCGAAGGGGGCGACGATACCCTGGAGCCGTGTTTTTGCCGCCGGCCTCGCCGCGGTCCCGTTCGTCGCTTCGTTTGGGTTGCTGGGCATTCATCTTTTCAACCAGAGGGATATATCATGAATTCCGCTCCGGATAATGTCGTAGAGTTGAACAGTGTCGCGAAAACGTTCAGGGATTTCTGGATGCGTCCGACCGTCAAAGCCGTCGACGGACTCGATCTGACCGTCGCGCGGGGCGAGGTCTTCGGGCTCCTCGGACCGAACGGCAGCGGCAAGTCCACCACGATAAAAATGATTCTGGGGCTCATCAAGCCCGGCGCCGGCACGGTCAGGCTTTTCGGCCTGCCGCCCGATTCGATCGCCGCGAGACGGCGGCTGGGCTATCTGCCGGAGCTGAGCTATCTGCATCCGTTTCTCACCGCTCGCGAGACGATATCCTACTACGCGGGATTGTGCGGACTGGACAGCCGCACGTCCAAGGAACGTACGTCGCAGCTTCTCGAGATGACGGGGCTCGCCGACGCGGCGGGCAGGGCCGTGGGCGGTTTCTCGAAAGGCATGGCGCGCAGGGTCGCGCTCGCGAGCGCGCTCGTAGGGCGTCCCGAACTGCTGATTCTCGACGAGCCTACGAGCGGACTCGATCCGGTTTCAACGAACGAGGTCAAGACGCTCGTCAAGACGCTCGTCAAAGGCGGCATGACGATTCTGATGACATCCCACCTCCTCGCAGACGCGGAGGACGTCTGCAACCGCGTGTGCATACTGAACCACGGCCGGAAGGTCGCGGAAGGCAAAATCGGCGAGATAGGAAGTTCTCTGCAGGACTTCTTCCTCGCGAAGGTCGGCGAAGGCAGGGATTTCACCGTCGCGGAGTTTCTGCGGTGAGAGCGTTCCTGCAGATAGTCCGTCTGGAGCTTGTCGCCATCGCGCGCTCCAAGGCGATGGTGCTTCTCGCGCTCGCGTCGGTCGCGTGGATGTTCATTCTGCCGCGCATCGCGCTCGACGACGGCACTGCCGAAGGTGCGTTCCAGATGAACGTCAGATATTCGCTCGGGGTGGTGTATACGCTGGTGCTGGTGTCGTTCTCGGCGGTCGCGGCGGGGACACTCGCGCGAGACAGGGAGGCGAAGCGCTTGCAGCTGACGATGGTCCGGCCCGCGAGGCATATGTTCATCGCTCTCGGGCGGATCGCGGCTTTGACGATCGCAGCCGCTCTCTTTCTCGGCGTGTCGTGCGTCGCCCTAGGTCTGCGCTACGGCCGGGGCCGCACGTGCGACCATGTCGCGAGGCCGGTCTTGGAATCGCCCGAAGTCGAAGCGCGGCGCCTCTTCGACGAGAACATGCGGGATTATCCGGACTTCAGGGCGAAGGTCGCCGAAATCGGCGAGCGCGACATAATGAAGTATCTCGTCCAGTATGTCAACGAGACGTACCAGACGATATCGAAGGACGAAAGAGCGGAATGGAATTTCCCGCCGGTCGGAGATCCCGACGCGCGCGTATCGGTGCGAATAAGGGTGACGGACACGTTCGGCCGGCTCGAAAAGCCGAAGGGAGTGTTCCGCTTCGAAGGGCGCGAGGGCGTCTTCGACCACGTCAACAAGACGCTCGTGCGCGTGTCTCTCAGCCCGGCCGCCGCGGCAGAGTCGTCCGCGCAAAAGCCGGGCGTGCTGTCGTTCAGCAACGACGGCGACGCGAACGTGACGGTCTATCCGCGCAGGGATCTCGTCCTGCTCATTGAGGCGGACGGGTTCTGGTGGAATCTTTTCAGGGCCTGGCTCGTGATGAGCGCTGTCGCGGCGGTGGCCGTCTCGGCCGGCGTTTTTCTGGGCGCGAGCCTTGGGCGCGGCGTGGCGGGCTTCTGCATGATGGCGATGCTCGCGGCGTCCGTCGCGAGCCCGGCAGCGCTCGACGAGTACCCCGACCCGATGGCGGCGACGAAGGCCGATCGCATCAGCCTGAGACTGACCGGCATATCGGCGTTTCTCACTTCGCCGCTCGATCGCCACGCCCCCGTCGCCGCATTGGAAGCCGGCGAATGTGTGGAGTGGCGCGAAGTCTCCGGAGCGCTCGCGAGCGGCTTTTTCGTCTATCCGGTTCTCTTCTCTCTACTTGCCGGACTTGTGATGCGCCGGAAACTCGATTGAAGTTTTTTGCCCTAATGTAGTGTATCTACGCGCCGTTTTTTGGTATAATACAAAACAAATGGACACCGTAGATATTCAATCGCTGGACCTTGGCTCCATCGACTTCACGCCTGACTGGGCGAAGAAGGATGCCGGGGTGGTAGTCGGTAAAACAAGCCCTGTTCGCGAGAACGGGGACAGGAAGCCGTTTGGCGACAAGCGCCAGTTCGGCGACCGCAAGCCGTTCGAACGCAAACCCTTCGACCGGAAGGGAGGCGACCGCCGCCAGTTCGGTGGAAAATCCGACCGGCCGCCGCGCATGCAGGAACGCCCGAGGCCGCTCGATATCGATATCAAGATACTTCCCGAAACGAAGGCGCTCGGCACGGTCATGCGCAAGCTCCAGCAGGACTGCCACGCCTACAAGTTGAAGGACCTGGCATACTTCTTCCTGGACTATCCCTCTTCGGTCTTGCTCAAGATAACCGCGAAGAAGCATCTTGACGAGCGCGGCGTCGCGATGCCGTCGGCGCTGGGCTTTTACCAGTGCAAGGCGTGCGGCTTCGCGTCGACCAGCGACGCTGACGTTATACAGCACATCGTCCAGGCGCACATCGGCGACTATTACGTCGCCAAGGAGATCGAGTGCGAGCCGCCGAAAGGCAATTTCAACTGCGTCGCGAAGTGCGGACTTTCCGGTGTGCTGCTAGGTCCGCCGAATATCCACGAGTTCAATTCCACTGTTCGCGAGATGCTCCGCACGCGCTATCCCGGCATGAGCGAAGACGAGTATCGTTCGCACATCGTGATGGTTCGCGAGCAGGAGGCTATCGAAGAGTGGCGCAAGGGCGCTACGAAGAAAACCGTCTTCACGGCGAAGGGGGCAGGCGAAGGTGCCCCCGAGTTGTCGCGCGAACAGGCAGAGGCGGAATTCAAACGCACTTACCTCGCCGCCATGCTCGACAAGCCGCATAATCTCTTGATCACGGCCGATGTCGCCATGAAGAGTCCTGTGAAGCCTCTGCAGTGGGCTGTAAAGGACGCGCTTGAGGCTGAGCGCCGCTCGCCCTACAATATGTGTTTCGCCTTGAGAGGCGCCTTCCATCACCGCAAGATGCACTTTTTCAGGGCGAACGATTCTCGCGGTCCCGAGTTCGTCGTCGGCATCGAGCTTAAGGAGTTCGACGCCGCCCACGCAATACCGGAACTCGCCAAGATCGCGAATTTCATTTCGGAGCATCCGTGCTCGCCCAAGGTGGATATCGTCTCGGACGAAGATGGCGAAAAGCATCTCGCGTGGCTTGTCTCGACTGGCCATGTCGTAGCGTTCACGAACGGCGTGTATTCGGCTGTGGAAAAATTCCCGAAGTACGGTCCGCAATGGCAAAAGCGCAAGGCCCCCGCGCCTGCGGCGGAGGCAGAACCCGCGCCTGCACCCGCGGCAGAACCCGCGGCAGAACCCGCGGCTGGACAAGATGTAGAAAAGAAAGAAGAACCTAAAGATGAAGCTCCCGCTCAGTTGGCTTAACGAGTATGTCAAGATTGACGACATCGCCCCGTCGGACCTCGCTGAAAAACTCACACGCGCTGGTCTGCAGGTCGAGTCTGTAGAAACGATAGGTGCCGAGCCGCTCGACGACCATTTCGTGGTTGTCGAGGTTTTGGAATGCGCCGCGCATCCTGATTCCGACCACCTTCACGTTTGCAAGGTCACGGACGGCAAGGAAACCCTGCAGGTCGTCTGCGGGGCGCCGAACATGCGGACGGGCATCAAGACGGCCTTCTCGAAGATCGGCGCGGTGATACCGAACGGCGGTTTCAAAATCAAGAAGGGCAAGCTGCGCGGTGTCGAATCGTTCGGCATGTGCTGCAGTTCCGCCGAGCTGAATCTGCCGGGCGGCAACCATGACGGCATAATGGAGTTCCCGGCCGAAACGCCGACAGGCGCGTTCCTGCGCGATGTGCTGCCCGGCGACAAGCCGGAGGTGGTGTTCGACATCGAAGTGACGTGGAACAGGCCCGACGCGCTGTCGGTAATCGGTCTCGCCCGCGAATTCGCCGCGATACTCCATCGCGAGGTGAAGTTGCCCGACGTCGATTTCGTCGAGTCGTCCACGGATGTCGCCGGCGAGGTGAAGGTTGTCGTCGAAGATCCCGTCAAGTGTCCGCGCTATACCGCGCGCGTCGTCACGTCGGTCGAAGACGGTCCGTCACCGGAGCTTATGGCGAAGCGCCTCGAGCTGTGCGGGATGCGCTCGCTCGGGCTTGTCGTTGACGTCACGAACTATGTCATGCTGGAGCTCGGCCAGCCGATGCACGCTTTCGACCACACCAAGCTCGCCGGCCGCACGATCGTCGTGCGCTGCGCCAGGGACGGTGAGTCGATGAAGACGCTGGACGGCGTCGAGCACAAGCTCGATTCTTCCATGCTGATGATCTGCGACGCCGAAAGGCCGAATGCAGTCGCAGGCGTCATGGGCGGCGAGGAAAGCGAGATATCCTCCGGCACCCGCACCGTTCTTCTCGAATCGGCCCTCTTCGAGCCCACTTCGACGAAGTTCACCGCCACGAAGCTCGGCCTCGCCACTGAGTCCAGCTACCGCTACATACGCGGCGTGGACAAAGATCTCGCCGATTTCGCCAGCCGCCGCGCCGCGCATCTTTTGCAGAAGTACGGCAAGGCCGTCATCGCGAAGGGCGTCGTGGACGTCGACAACCGGGTGAAGCCGCTCAATCCCGACGTTACGCTCGATTTCGAGCGCGCCCGCAGGCTTATCGGCATACCTGTCGGCAACGATGTGATGGTCTTCATCCTGAAGAACCTCGGCTTGACGCCCCGCAGCCCCGACAACGTTCTTTTCGCCGCGGCGAAATCCGTCACCTTCGGCATCCCGAGCTGGCGCTGGGACCTCTCGCTTGAGGCCGACCTCGTCGAAGAAGTCGCCCGCATGTACGGGCTAGACAACATTCCCGACACAATGCCCTCGGCACCGTCCGTGTCGAGCCTTTCGAACGCGGCTTTCAAGGCGAAATCGCGTGTGCGCGAACTGTGCCTGGCGCTGGGCTTCACCGAGGCGATGCATTATTCGTTCCTCTCCGCCAGAGAGCTTGACGATTTCGACACTCGCAACGCCGGCCGGCGTCTCGCGATTCCGGATCCAGTTTCGGTCGAATACGGCGTCATGCGCGACAGCCTGCTGCCGCAGATGATGGGTTCGCTCGGCCGCAACGCCTCCCGCCAGCAGGAAAGCGCCATGCTGTTTGAAATCGGCAAGGTGTTCTCGTGCGAAAACGGCGTCCCCGCCGAAGCGGATCGCCTCTCGCTCGGCTTCTTCGGACCTGTCGGACGCGAGGCGTTGCGCACCCGCGCCGCCGTCACCGAAGAGGAGGCCGTCCTGTGGCTCAAAGGCGCTGTCGAGGAGCTGCTCGCCCGCCTTCACGCCGGCAAGGTCGAGTTCACGCCGTCCGACCATCCCGCATTCGCACGCGGCGCATCGCTTGCCGTCAAGCTGAACGGACGCGAGATCGGCGTACTTGGCGCGCTTTCGGCCAAGATGCGCCATCCCTACAGACTGACGACGCAGATGGCGCTTTGCGAGCTGGAGCTGAAGCCCCTCCTCAAGCGCATAGACGCGGTCGGCCGCCTGTCGCCGGTGCCTCAGTTCCCGCTCGTCAGACGCGACGTCGCCATCGTCGCCGCGGCGGGCGTGGCCAATGCCGATATCGAAAACACGATCCGGAAAAACGGCGGCAAGATTCTCTCGAAGGTCTCGCTGTTCGACATCTTCCGGTCGAAGGAGATGAAGGACTCCCGCAGGTCCCTGGCGTACTCGCTGGAGTTCAGGTCTCCCGAAAAGACGCTTACCGACGAGGAGGTCGGCAAGGCGTTCCAGCAGATCGTCGACGCTCTCAAGGCGACTGCCGGAATCGAAGTGAGGGAAAGTTGATTTGAACGACGTGGGTCCTGTGTTGCACGCGGATTCAGCAGACATTTCTTCGACCGACATTTTGAAATGGGGCTTCGGCTCCGAATTTGGAACGACGGGTTCCGGGGATTCTGTGCTACGGCAATGCGGGATCTTTTACAGTGCAAGAAAAGGAGAGTAACGTGAGAACAAGGTTTCTGGCCGCGCTTGCGGTTTCCGCCGTTGCGGCGGCCATCTGCGGGGCTCCGCAGCCGAAGCAGTACCCTGATGTTTTTGCAAAGCCGCCGTCCGCGGCGCTCAAGTCTCTGAAGGCGACGGTCGGCAAGCCGTTTTCGGCCGGCTACGTTTTTATCGAAGGCAAGTACATGCCCCCGCCGTACAAGGTCGAACGCTGGGGAACGGCCATACGCATAAACGGCGTCCAGGTCACGCCAGAGGTCGTGCCGTGGGAGGAATTCATCAAGACCCAGAAGGGCGTCACCGTAACGCGCAACGAGAGCGCGGCACCCGTTGCGGATTTCGCGAGCGAACCCGAGCCGGAGCCCGAAGAGGAGGAGGATTTCGACGACTCCGAGAGCACGCTCGACGACCTGTTCGACGACGACCCCCAGCCAAAGAAAAAGACCGTCAAGAAGAGAAAGCCCTACCGCCCGAAGCCTCGCAAGCCCGAGGTCACGGTGTCCTACGCCTTCGACGGCGAGTTTGTCCACAACGAGAAGACCCGCAGCTACGTCGAGCGTATAAACAAGCAGCGCACGAACATCGACAGCCGGCTCAGGTCGGGCGGCTACTACTGCTTCGGCTCGCGCTACAGAATGGCGACGGGCGACGCTAAGATTGCTGCGCAGCTAATGTCCAAACTGCCCGACATAATGAAGCGCAATCCGGACAGGGACTCTTTCGAAGCGGCCATGTCGGCGGCGGGCTTCAACTATCTGCCGCGTTCGCTTCTCGCCGATTTCTTCAAAAACAGAATCGACTACTTGCAGCTGGAGCATCGGCGAAAGACAGAGAACGACCAGAAACAGTGGTCCTCGATTCTCGGCGGCACGCTCTAGCCGGCCGCGCCGCGCGGTGCAATTTAACACACAAACACAAACAAGCAACGCTTTTACAGGCGAAAGGGATAAACAATGGAAACTATGAGTTATGCCGTGCTGGAACGGCAGGGATACAAAGGCTATCTGCTTAAAGACGCGCCGGAGCGCGTTCTGCAGTTCGGCGAGGGCAACTTTCTGCGCGCGTTCGTCGACTATTTCATAGACCGTCTCAACGAAGAGGCCGGCTTCAACGGCAAGGTCTGTCTGGTGCAGCCGATTCCGGGCGGCGACTTCATCCGCGAGTCGATCAACAAGCAGGAAGGTCTCTACACTCTGTATCTTCGCGGCTTCGAGAACGGCCGCAAAGTCAACGACAAGCGCATCATCTCTGCCGTCTCCGGCTGCATCAACCCGTATGTCGACTTCGACGCGTTTATCGCAAAGGCCGCGAATCCCGATCTGCGCTTCATCGCCTCGAATACGACTGAAGCCGGCATAGCGTACGACCCTGAATGCAAGTTCGACGACAAGCCGCCGTCGAGCTTCCCCGCGAAACTGACGCGTTTCATGTACGAGCGCTTCAAACTCTTCGGCGGCGAGAAGGGCAAGGGCTTTGTCATTCTCTCCTGCGAACTTATCGACCACAACGGCAAGGAGCTTCGCCGCTGCGTCGAGAAATACATCGCCGATTGGAAGCTCGGTGACGAGTTCGCCGCCTGGGTCAGGGACGAGAACGTGTTCTGCTCGACGCTTGTCGACCGCATCGTCACCGGCTACCCGCGCGCAGAGGCCGAGAAAATCAACGCCGAGAACAACTATACGGACAATGTCATCGACACTGCCGAGTGCTTTGGCTTTTGGGTCATCGAAGGTCCGCAGTCGATAGTGAAGGAACTCGGTCTCGACAAGGTCAAACTGCCGATCATCGTCGTCGACGACCACACGCCGTACAAGCAGCGCAAGGTCCGCATCCTGAACGGCGCGCACACGTCGTTTGTCCTGGGCGCATATCTCAAGGGCTTCAACATCGTTCGCGACTGCATGAACGATGACGGCGTGAGAGGTTTCATGGAAGAAACGATCTACAACGAGATCATTCCGACCCTGTCCCTGCCAGAGCAGGAGCTCAAGGATTTCGCCCATTCGGTCACCGAGCGTTTCAAAAACCCGTTCATCGACCATCGTCTGCTCGACATATCGCTCAATTCGGTCTCCAAATGGAAGGCCCGCTGCCTGCCGAGCGTCAAGGGCTACTTCGCCAAGTTCGGCAAGCCGCCGAAGAATCTCTCGGAGTCGTTCCGCGCGCTGGTCGATTTCTATTCGCGCGGCGAAAAGTGGAACGCCGAAGGCAATGCGCTTGAAGCCAGGCGCGGCGACGAGACGTACCTCGTGCGCGACGACAAGAAGGTCCTGGAGTGGTTCCTCGCGAATCGCGGCTGCTCTCTCGACGAACTCGTCAAGAAGTGCGCGGCGAACGAGGCTTTCTGGGGCGAGGATATCAACAAGTACCTCTGACCGGACGCGGAAATGGAAACGATCCAGATACATCCGGCCGACAACGTAGAGGTGCTGCTCAAGCCTCGCGGCGACGTGCCGGCCGGCCACAAGCTGGCTCTTCGCGACATAAAGGCCGGCGAGAAGATCGTCAAGTACGGCTTCGCGATCGGCATAGCCACCAAAGACATCGCCAAGGGCGAGTGGGTTCACACCCACAACGTCAGGACCGCTCTTAGCGAGGAGTCGGACTATCGCTACGAGCCAGCGCCCCGTGCGCCCGCCGCGGCGGTCGCCGATGCCGGGCGCGCGACGTTCAACGGCTACCTGCGCGCGGACGGAAGGGCCGGGATACGCAATGAAATATGGATTGTTCCGACAGTCGGCTGCGTCAATTCGGTCGCCGAGAAACTCGCCGCCTCCAACCAGGCGCTCGTCGGCGGCCCTGTCGAGGGACTCTACGCCTTCACACACCCGTACGGATGCTCGCAGACCGGCGCGGACCACGCCCAGACGAGAAAGCTTCTCGCCGCTCTCTGCCGCCACCCGAACGCCGGCGGAGTTCTCGTGCTGTCGCTCGGCTGCGAGAATCTGACGCCCCAGCAGTTCCGCGAGGCTCTCGGGCCGGTCGACGGGCGCCGCGTCAAGTTCCTCGTCTGCCAGGATGTCGAAGACGAAATCGCCGAGGGCTCGAAGCTCCTCGCGGAAATCGCCGCGGAAATGTCCGGCGACCGCCGCGTGGAACTCCCCGCCTCGAAACTCGTCGTCGGCATGAAGTGCGGCGGCTCCGACGGACTTTCCGGCATTACGGCGAACCCCGCCGTCGGGCGCTTCAGTGACAAGCTCGTCTCGCTCGGCGGCTCTACGGTTCTTACCGAGGTCCCCGAAATGTTCGGCGCCGAGCCTATGCTCTTCAACCGCGCCGAGTCTCGCGAAGTCTTTGACAAGGCCGTCAATGTCGTCGCCGGCTTCAAGCACTACTTCACTTCCCACGGCGAGGTCGTCTACGAGAACCCCAGCCCCGGCAACAAGGCGGGCGGTATCACGACGCTTGAGGACAAGAGCTGCGGATGCGTCCAGAAGGGCGGCTGCGCCCCGGTGGTTGACGCGATAGGCTATGCCGACCCGGTCGTGAGGCAGGGCCTCAACATGATGTCCGGCCCCGGCAACGATCTTGTCTCCGCCACGGCGCTGACAGCCGCTGGAGCTCATCTCGTTTTGTTCACGACCGGCCGCGGCACGCCGTTCGGCGCCCCCGCCCCGACAGTGAAGATATCGACCAATACGCCGCTTTTCAGGAAGAAGCCGGGCTGGATAGATTTCAACGCCGGTACTGTCGCCGACGGAGACGAGACCCTCGACGAAGCCGGCGAGAGGCTGCTTTGGTACGTCCTCAAGGTCGCTTCCGGCGAGCGCACGAACTCCGAGAAGGCCGGCGCCCGCGGCATTGCGATATTCAAGGACGGCGTCACTCTTTGATAAACTGTTCAATCTTTACAAGGAACAAAAAATGGAATCCATAAATCTGAAACCTCGCGGCGAGTGCATGTGGGACGCCGCTTCTCTCGGCGAAATCATGCTGAGACTCGATCCGGGCGACGGGCGAATCCACACCGCGCGCGAATTCAAAGTCTGGGAAGGGGGCG
>CAMOXA010000023.1 GCA_946628745.1 uncultured Verrucomicrobiota bacterium
TGGCACGACCAACTGGGCGGCGGACGTCGAGGCTGCCAAGGCGCTCGGCTGCACCCGGTTTGTGGAGTTCGGGCCGGGCAAGGTGCTCTCGGGGCTTGTCAAGAAAATCGACGCGTCGCTGGAGACGGCGAACGTCGCCGATCTCGCTTCGCTTGAAGCGACGGTCGCGGCGCTGGGCTGAACGGGCGTGTCCGGTCGCGACGGGATTCGCGCCAGAAACTGAAAACGACAACAATGCGGCCGGGACTTCACGTCCGCGGCCGTTTTTGATATAATATGGCTATGAAAGAAAACTGCAAAGGCCGCGCTGGCGGCTACAACTGCGTAGTGTGCATCAAACAGGTGCCCGACACGAAGAAGGTGACCGGCGAGGCCATGAAGGCCGACGGCACGATCAACCGTGCGGCTTTGCCCGCGATCTTCAACCCCGAAGACCGCAACGCCTTGGAGGCGGCGCTCTCGGTAAAGGAACGCTACGGCGGCACTGTCACGGCGATCGCGATGGGGCTTCCCGCCGCGTGCGCGATCCTGCGCGAAGCGCTCATGTGCGGCGCGGACGCCGCATACCTCGTGACCGACCGCAAGGCGGCGGGCTCCGACACGCTCGCGACGAGCTACATACTGTCGCAGGCCGTCAAAAAGTTCAATCCCGACCTCGTTTTCTGCGGACGCCAGGCTATTGACGGCGATACCGCCCAGACTGGTCCGCAGATTGCCGAGAAGCTGGATTTCGCGGCGATAACATACCTTGAGAAGCTCGACCTCGACGGCGACTTCGCGACGGCCGTTCGCGACATCGGCACAGGCGTCGAGACCGACCGGGTCAAGCTGCCCGCGCTCTTCACAGTCACTGAAAAGTTCGGCGAACTAAGACCGTTCGACGTGCGCCGCGTCATGAAGTACAAGAAGGCGAAGGCGCCCGTCGAAAACGGCGGAGCCGCCATGGAGGGCGACCTCGCCATCGGCCAGCTTTCGTGCGACGACATAGGGTGCGACCCGGAAAGGTGCGGCTTCGCCGGATCGCCCACGAATGTCAACAAGATAGTCTCGGTCGTTCTGGCCGGAGGAGACTACAAGGAAATCGCGCCGACTGACGAGGGTGTGAAAGCGCTCGTGGACGAACTGGCGGCCGACCACACAATCGGATAAAAGAAAGGCTTCTCATGACTACAGACAGGACGAAGGGCGAAGTGTGGGGCTTCGCCGGACAGGAAGACGGCAGGCTGAGCGACGTGCCGCGCGAACTTCTCGGCAAGGGGCGCGAGCTCGCCGACAGGTTGGGCGTGAGCCTCGCGGCGGTTTTGATGGGCGACGGCGTCGAGGGACTCGCCCCGCTGCTTTTCGAGGCCGGCGCCGACAAGGTGCATCTGGTCGAGGACCCGGCGCTCAAAGTGTTCCGCGGCAAGGCGTACCGCCACGCCATGGTCGAGCTCATAAAGGAGTGTTCGCCGCAGATTGTCATATTCGGCGCCACGCACATGGGCAGAGACCTCGCGCCCGCGGTCGCTTCGGCGCTCAGGTGCGGGCTCACGGCGGACTGCACCGATTTGCAGATCGGCGACTACGCCGACAACAAGAAAAAGGGCGAAGACGGCTCGCCGACCATTGTCAAGAACGTCTTGCAGCAGATACGGCCCGCTTTCGGCGGCAATATCATAGCGACAATCGTCAATCCGTACAACTGGCCGCAGATGGCGACCGTCCGCGAAGGCGTGATGAAGCCTCTCGCGCCGCAGCCCGGGCGCACAGGCGAAATCGTCAGGCACGATTCGCGTCTCGCGGGCGTGGACATCCCCGTCGAGGTCGTCGAAATCGTCCGCCGCCATTCGACGGTGAATCTGAAGGGCTCGCGCATAATCGTCGCGGGAGGCGCCGGCGTGGGCTCTAAAGAGAACTTCAAGCTTCTCCACGAGCTCGCCGACGCGCTTGGCGGCGCCGTCGGCGGCAGCCGCGCCGCCGTCGACCTGGGCTATTGCGAACACGAGCGCCAGATCGGCCAGACGGGCGTCACCGTGAGACCCGCGCTTTTCATAAGCTGTGGAATCTCGGGGGCGGTTCAGCACCTCGCCGGCATGCAGGATTCGGCCAAGATAATCGCGATAAACACCGACAAGGACGCGCCGATATTCAAAGTCGCCCACTATGGCATCGTAGGCGACCTGAATGTCGTCATCCCCAAGCTCGTCAAGGCTATCAAGAAAGGTTAAGGACATGAGCAATTTCTACAAGGACAACCCGGACATCGAGAAGACGCTCGACGCCGTCGATCTCACCGAGGTCGCCGGGCTGTGCGAGGAAGGCTTTCGCTTCGCCAAGGAGTACGATTTCGCGCCGGTGTCGGCCGAAGACGCCATCGACAACTACAAGCGCGCTCTCGAAGTGTGCGGCGACATAATCGGCAACCGGATAGCGCCGACCGCCGAAGAGACCGACAAGGTCGGCAACATCCTCAACGAGGACGGCTCGGTCACCTACGCCCCCGGCATCAAGCTCGCCGTCGAGCTCATGGGCCGGTCGAGGCTTTCGGGCTGCACGATACCGTACTATCTGGGCGGACTCAACATGCCGTGCACGATCCTGACGGCCTGCAACGACATCGTCTCGCGCGCGGACGCGTCGCTAATGAACATATTCGGCCTCCAGGGAATCGCCGAGACGATCAATGCTTTCGCGAGCGAAGAGCTGAAGAAGCAGTACGTGCCAAAACTGTGCGACGGGACATGGACCGGCGCGATGGTGCTCACAGAGCCCGACGCCGGCAGCGACCTGCAGAGCGTCAAGACGACAGCGCACCAGGACGAAAACGGCGTTTGGCGCGTGAACGGCGTCAAGCGCTTCATAACGAACGGATGCGGCGACGTCCTGCTGGTGCTCGCTCGCACCGAGCCGGAGTTCAGCGACGGTCGCGGGCTCAGCTGCCTTCTCGTCGAGAAGTGCCCACAGGTCAAGGTGCGCCGTCTCGAGCACAAGCTCGGCATAAACGGCTCGCCGACATGCGAACTCGTTTTCACCGACGCGCCGGCCAAACTAGTCGGACAGCGCAAGCGCGGTCTCATCACATATGTCATGGCGCTCATGAACGGCGCCCGCGTGGGAATCTCCGCTCAGGGAACAGGCATCGGCGAGGCGGCCTACCGCGCCGCGCGCGACTACGCCGCCGCGAGAAAGCAGTTCGGCGTGACGATCGACACGTTCCCGGCCTTGCGCGAACTGATGAGCGACATGTCCGTCGATCTTCAGGCGTCGAGAATCCTCGCCTACTATTCGTCGAAGTGCGTGGACCTCGAGAACGGGCTGACGAAGAAATTCGAGGCGCTCAAGGGCTCGCCCGAGGCGCAGGCCGTCCGCGCCCGCATGAAAAAGTACGCCGGTTTCAACAAGATGCTGACGCCGATGGCCAAATACTACGCGAGCGAAATGTCGATGCGCACTTCGAACGGCGCTGTCGCGGTCCTCGGCGGGTCCGGCTACATGAAGGACTATCCGGTCGAGCGCTACCTGAGAGACGCGCGCATCACGACGATATACGAGGGCACTTCGCAGCTCCAGGTCGTCGCGGCGATCGCAGGCGTCATGGCGGGGCTCTACCGCGAGGTCGTCGCTGACGCGCTCGAGGGCGTCCAGCTCACCGAGTCTCTAAAGGCGAAATACGGCGGCGTTCTCGCGCTCATGGAAAAACTCGACAAGGCGGTCGAATTCGTGAAGGGCCATCCGGACGGCAAGATGTACCACGACCTCCACGCGCGCAAGCTCGTGGACGCCGCAATCGGCGTCATAGTCGCCGCGCTCTTCATCCGCTTCGCGGCCAAATTCCCTGAGAAGGAAGCCGTGCTCGACTTCTGGTGCGAGACCAGATTCCCGACGCTCATCGGCGAGCTGGTCAAGGCCGAGAGCGGATACACCGGCCCGGTGGTGAAATTCGAGACGCTGGCGCCGGCGGTGACGCTTGCAGACTGAGGCTTCGGGAATGAAAGCGCACTCAGACGATTCGATCTCGCGCGAGGAGGCTCTGCGGCTTCTCGCGCCGGAGAACCGCGCAGAACTGCGCGAGCGGGCGCATGAGGCGACATTGCGCCATACGCCAAAGCGCTTCGACTTCTGCTCCATAATCAATGCGCGTTCCGGCGCGTGCGGCGAGGACTGCAAGTGGTGCGCCCAGGCGGCGTGCTGGAAAAGCGGCTGCGAGGTGCACGGCTGGGTCGGCACCGAGGCGTGCGTGCGCGCGGCGGTCGAAGCCGAAGCGAACGGAGCGGACAGAATCGGCATAGTAACGTCGGGCCGCACGCTTTCACCCGCCGCGGTGGACGAGGTCTGCGAGGCTCTGAAAGCCATGCGCGGCAAGACCCGCATCGGCCTTTGCGCTTCGCTTGGGCTTCTCACCGAGGGCGATCTGGCGAAACTGAAGGCCGCGGGGCTTGAGCGCGTACACTGCAACATCGAAACGGCGCCGTCGCTCTTCCCGCGGCTTTGCACGACACATACTCAGGCCGACAAGATCGATACGCTCAAAGCGGCCAAACGCCTCGGCCTGGAGATATGCTGCGGCGGGATAATCGGCATGGGCGAGACGGACGATCAGCTCGTCGAGTTCGCGTTCGCTCTAAAGGAAATTGCGCCAGATTCCATACCTGTCAACGTGCTGCATCCGATAGAAGGCACGCCGCTCGGCGGGCGCGGCATACTGGATCCGGAAAGGGTAGTGGACTCCGTCGCGCTGTTGCGGCTTGTCAATCCGTCCATTCCGCTACGCTTCGCGGGGGGGCGCCGCGACATGAGCGACGAGACGGCCGCGAAGTGCATATATGTCGGGATGTCCGCAGGAATCGCCGGACCGCTTCTAACCACTCCTGGCGCGGATTTCGACGACGACCGCGAACTCGCGGTGCGCGCCGGCTACGCGGTCGGCAGGCCTCGCTAGGCGAAAGGCTCGCGGCTTTAGACGCAGGGGGGTACCGATATGACATCTTCAATATACATAGCAAAGTCGGTCTACGGCGGCGATGGAATCGGCAGACTTGGCGACGGGCGCGTCGTGTTCGTGCCGGGCGCGTTCGCCGGCGAGCAGGTCAAGGCCGAGATCGTCGAAGAAAAAAAGAACTTCGTCCGGGCGCGCCTTGTCGAAATCGAAGACGCGAACCCGGAACGCACCGGCGCGGGCGCGCCGCCGATTCCAGGCATGGTGTACGCGAACATTTCGCCGAAGGGTGAATGCGCGGCGAAGGCCGCTCAGCTGGCCGAGTTCTTCGACCGCGCCAGGATACCCCTGGGCGAAAGCGGCGTGCCGGAGCAGCCGGTCGCAGGCGGCTCGCTCGCGGAATCTCTCAACTATCGCAACAAAGTCGTGTACCATTTCGCGAGATCCGGCGGCGGATGGGCCCTCGGCTACCGCACCGAGCCGGAGCACGAGATCGTGGACGTCGAGAACGATCCGCTCGCCGCGCCGGAGATAAACGCGAAACTCGCCGAAGTGCGCCGCAACACGTTCGCGCTGCTGACGCAGGGCGCGGACGCGGTAAGGCGGGCCGTCGAGCGCAAATCCAACGTGACGATACGCTGGACCAGACGTTCGGGAGTCGTCTGGTGGCTCGGCGACGCGCAGCCCGGCGTGGTGCTGAAAGAAAGCGCCTGCGGCAGGGCATTCGAAGTGCCTTCGGACGGCTTCTGGCAGGTCAACCCCGCCGTCGGCGACGCTCTCGTTAAATCCGTTGCCGAGACCTACGCGCAATCCCCGACCGGGGCGATACTGGACCTGTACTGCGGCGTAGGGGTCCTGGGGCTGTCGTGCGCGGCGGCCGACGGCGGCCAGACGCCGCGGCTCACAGGCATCGAATCCGGCAGGCAGGCGGTTGAATTCGCGCGCCGCAACGCCGCGCTCCTGGGCGTGGAGTCCAGATTCTTCGCCGAGCAGGTCGGGCGCAGCCTGAACCGCATCAGAATCGACGACAAAACGACGGTCATAGTCGATCCGCCCCGCGGCGGCATGGAGCCGAACGTGCCGCGCTGGCTCGCCGCCTCCCGCGCGCCACGCGTGCTGTACGCCAGCTGCGACCCGGCGACGCTGATGCGCGACTTGCGAACGCTCAGCCGCGCATACGACGTCGAATCCGTCAGATGGTTCAACATGTTCCCGCGCACCGCGCGCTTTGAAACGCTGGTCGCCTTGAGAAGAAAACGGCAGGGATGAAGTTTCTCGTCCATACATACGGCTGTCAGATGAACGTGCGCGACTCCGAAGCCGTCGAAGCGCTGATGCTCGCGGCCGGGCACGAGAAGGCGGCGTGCGAAGACGACGCCGAGATTGTTATCGTCAACAGCTGCACCGTCCGCCAGAAGGCTGAAGAAAAGGCGGTCGGCAAAGCCGGCAATCTGATAGCCGCGAAGAAAATAACCGGCATGATGGGGTGTGCGGTCAAGCGGCTTGGCGAGGGCATATTCGCGAAACTGCCCAAGCTGGATTTCGCCGTGGGCCCGCGCGCCCTCGGTATGATACCAAAAATCGTCGCGGACGGGAGGTTCCCGCGCCTGGAGCTTGGCGACGACATGATGTCCCGGGCGCTCGCCGCGCATGTGGAAGGGGGCTTCCAGGCGTTTGTCACGATTCTCGTCGGGTGCGACAACCGCTGCAGCTATTGCATCGTACCGGACGTTCGCGGCCACGAATACTCCAGACCCGCCCGCGAAATCGTCGCAGAGGTCCGCGCGCTGGCCGCACGGGGCGTTGCCGAGGTGTGCCTCCTTGGCCAGAGCGTCTTGCGCTACGGCGCGAGAAACGCCGCGTGGGACGACGCCGACGCGCCGAGTCCCGGCGGATACACCGAAGCGTTCCCGAGGCTTCTGGAGGCGCTCGCGTCGATTCCCGGCCTGAGACGCATCCGGTTCACGTCGGCGCACCCGAAGGGATGCACTGACGAGTTGTTCAGGGCCTGCCGCGAGTTCCCTCAAGTCTGCCGCCATATGCATCTGCCGGTGCAATCAGGGAGCGACAGGATTCTTGCGGACATGGGCCGCCGGTACACGCGCGCGGAGTATCTGGCCGCGGTGTCCAGGCTGCGCGAGTTCGATCCCGATTTCGCGATAACGACCGATGTCATCGTAGGCTATCCAGGCGAGACCGAAGAGGATTTCGAGGCGACGCGCTCTCTCATGGAAGAGGCCGGCTTCGACAACTCGTTCGTCTTCAAGTATTCGCCGCGGCCCGGCACGCGCAGCGCCGCGCGCGAGGACGACGTGCCGACGGCGGAAAAAGAGCGTCGCGACCAGGTGCTGCTCGCCGACCAGCAATCCCGCGGACTCAGGCGCAACGAACGGCTCGTCGGCTCGGTAAGAGAGGTCCTCGCGGAGGGCCCGTCCAAGCGCAACAAGTCTCGCTGGTCGGGACGCGACTCGGGCAACAGAATCGTCGTATGGGATGTCGCGCAGGGCGACTGCCCGCCGCCTGGTTCGCCGGTCAAAGTCAGGATAACAGAGGCCCACGCGCAGATACTGGTGGGAGAAAGGGTCGAATGAAGAAAAAAACGCCGGCGAGAAAAGCCAACGAGCTGCGCAAGATCGAGTTCGTGCGCGGTTTCACGAAGTACGCGGCAGGCAGCGTCCTCGTCAAGTGGGGCGACACGTGGGTCTTGTGCACCGCGAGCGTGTCGGACAAGGTTCCGCCGTTCCTGAAAGACAGCGGACGCGGCTGGGTCACGGCGGAGTATTCAATGCTGCCGTCATGCACGCCGGATCGCAAAGACCGCGACATAAAGAAGCTAAAGCAGGACGCGCGCTCCACCGAAATACAGCGGCTTGTCGGCCGCGCGCTGCGAGCGGCAGTCGACATGCAGGCACTCGGCGAGCGGCAGATAACCGTCGATTGCGACGTCCTCCAGGCCGACGGCGGCACGCGCTGCGCGTCGATAACAGGAGGCATGGCCGCTTTGGAGCTTGCCGCAGCGAAACTCGTCAAGGACGGTGTTCTCGACAGGAGCCCGATCGTCCACCGCGTCGCCGCCGTATCGGTCGGGGTGTGCGACGGGACGCCGACGCTTGATTTGGACTACGCGCACGATTCGACCGCCGAAGTCGACCTGAACGTGGTCATGACGGACGACGGACGCTTCGTGGAACTTCAGGGGACGGCGGAGCACAAGCCGTTCTCTCCGGACGATTTGTGCAAAATGCTGGACCTCGCAAAGAAGGGGCTCGGCAGAATCTTCAAGATGATGTAATGGCGAAAATCCTCACCTATCCCGGTTTCGTGGACGTACATGTCCACTTTCGCGATCCCGGCGCGCCTGACGCCGAGACGACGGCGAGCGGACTCGCCGCCGCGCTGCGCGGCGGATTCGCCGCGGTCGTCACGATGCCCAACACGAGCCCCGCGTGCGATACACCGCAGATGATGCGCCGCCAGCTTGAAAGGCGCGCGCAGTGGATCGAGTCCGCGCACGAGGAGCGCGCGCCCGTGCTACTGACGGCGGCCTGCATAACAAAAGGGCGGCTCGGACGCGAAGTTGCGGATCTTGAAGCGCTGGCGGAAGCGGGCGCGGCTTTTTTCACGGACGACGGCAGCTATGTCGCGGACGACCGCGTCATGGAAGAAGCGATGCGTCGCGCGGCGAAGCTGGGCATGTGCGTCTGCGAGCACGCGATGGATCCAAAGGTGCAGGGCGGCGGAGTGATTCGGGACTGCGCGCTCGCCAGGCGTCTCAATCTGCCGGTCATACCCGCCGCCGCCGAGACGGTGGCGATCGGACGCGACCTCGCGATCTGCCGCGTCACGGGGTGTCGTCTGCACATACAGCATATTTCGACGGCCGGGGGCGTAGAACTCGTGCGCGGCGCGCAAAAGGAAGGCCTTCCTGTCACGGCAGAGGCGACGCCGCACCATCTCGCGCTTACGTGCGAGGAGATCCCCGGCGATGACGCAAACTACAAAATGGCGCCGCCTCTCGGCAACGCCGAAGACCGCGCGGAGCTTCGCAAGGCCGTGAAAGACGGCGTCTTGATGTTCGCGACGGACCATGCGCCGCACCCGGCGAGCAGGAAATCGCAGGGCTTCGCAACGGGCGCGAACGGCATTGTCGGCCTGGAGACGGCGATACCCCTGACATGGACGGCGATGGTCGAAGAAGAGGGCATGGACCCCAGCGCCTGGGCCGAAGCGTGGTGGAAGATGCCGCGCTCGATACTCTCGCCCGCGTCCACGCGGATGCTCGATACGGCGCGGCAGACCGTGATTGAAACCGGGACGCGGCGCGTCGTCGAGGTCGCGAAATTCGCGTCGCTTTCGCGCAATTGCCCCTACGACGGACTGCCGGCCGATTGCTGGCCGGTCGCGGCGGAATAAAAACAAGGCCGAGGCGCAAGCCTCGGCTCTTTCGCTCCTGTTGCGGGGCGTTTCAGCCTTACTTCACGACGATAACCGAGTTGAACGTGCCCTGGTCGTTCTGGACCGAGTTGACGTTCTCGGGGTCGGCGCACCAAGTTCCATCGATTATGAACTTGTACTGATACTCGCCGGGAGCGAGCTTGACGGTGGCCGCGTAGACACCTTCCTTCGCCTTGTAGGCCATTTTCTTGGCGGAGGGATCCCACTTGTTGAATTCACCCGCGAGATAGACGGCCTTGCCCTTGTCGGCATGGACCGTGAATGTCACTGTCTTGGCCGCCGGTTTCGCACTGGCCTTGGCGGGTGCGGACTTGGCGGTCTTCTTCGCGACGACCTTGGTCGCCGCGCATTTCTTCGCTGCGTTGATCTTCATTTCGTTAGTATTTTCCTTGGTTTTGCGCTGCGCCGGATTCCGGTTTACCATCCTTCGATGCAGCAAACGGGCATATAGTATCTCATTTTTTTTCAAAAAGTCAATGCTAAAGACGAAAAAAATTTGATATAATTTACCGCCGATGACAAAACTATCGATAGACAGGGTGTACACGGCGTTCACGGTCGTGGTGGTGATGCTGGTTCTTGCCGGCGGACTTGTGAAGCTGTATCCGCTCTACACCCAGTACCGTTCGCTCTCGCGCCAGGCGGCGGCTCTCGACCGCAAGACCGAGGATGTCGAGCGCCAGACCGCGGAACTCAACGAGAAGCAGCGCCTGTTCCAGACCGATCGCGAATTCCTCGAGTCGATCGCCCGGCAGAACCATCGCGTCTATCCCGGCGAGATCGTCTTCCTGTTCGAAGGCGGGAAGAACAAGTGATGGCGAACTTTCTCAGACTTCTGGCCGGCGTCGCGCTCTTCCCCGCGTGTTGGGGCGTCTCGCTCGCGTTCGTGCGCTGCATCGCGCGCGCCGGCGGGCTTGGCGTCGAGGCGTGCTCGCTTCTCGCCGGCGTGGTCGCTTTCGCCCTCTGCTGGGCCTTCCTGCCGCATCCGGTCAAGACGTATGTATTCGGACATGAAATGACTCACGCCGTCTGGGGGCTGATGTTCGGCGCAAGACCCTCTGCTCTGAAAGTCGGCGAAAAAGGCGGCAGCGTCAATCTGACGAAGTCGAATTTCCTGATAACGCTCGCGCCCTACTTTTTCCCGTTCTACACGTTCGTGGTGATTCTGGCCGCTCTCGCCGTGTCGCTGTTCGTCCGTCCGCTGCCGTGGCTCCCGGCGTGGCTCTTTTTCGTCGGCTTCACATGGGCCTTTCACGTTCTGTTCACCCTGCAGACCCTGACCGAACGCCAGCCGGACGTCACGCTTTACGGCCGCGTGTTCTCGTGGACGTTCATCTACATCGCGAACATTCTCGTCGTCGTGGCGGCTCTCGCCGCTTCGACGGATGTCGGCTTCGCCGGCGCCTTTTCGATTGTGTGGGCCTCGGTCTGCGAGGCTTTCGCGTACACGTTCGACAAACTCGGCGGGCTTGGCGGCCTCGTCAGAGACATGGTAAACTCCTAGATTCCGCCGCCAAACCACCGGCAAAAGATACAACAATGCATTCACAACTCATACCGGGACTGCCAATCCAGACCTTCGGGCTTTGCGTCGCGACTGGCATGACGCTCGCATGGCTTGTCGTCGAGCGGATATCCGGCCGAAAGGATCTTGGCAATCTCATCTTCGCTCTCTTGATTGCCGGCATTGTCGGCTCGCGCGTCGCCCATGTCGCGGAGTATTGGCACGCCGACGGCTTCGACCGCGACTTTGCCTCGGTCTTCGCGATATGGAACGGCGGACTTGTCTTCTACGGCGGACTTGCCGCCGCCGCCGTCGTCTTCGCCGTCTGGTGCCTCGCCAAAAAGGAGGATGTGCTCAAGCTCGCGGACCTGCTTTGCGTAGGCGTGCCTCTCGGCCACGCCTTCGGGCGGCTTGGGTGCTTCTTTCACGGCTGCTGCTGGGGAAAGGTTTCGGACTCGTGCCTGGCGCTGACATTCCCGGCCGGTTCGCCTGTTTGGTACGCGCACCGCGCTTCGGCGCAAGCCGCCTGCTCGTTGCCGGTCCTGCCGACGCAGCTGTTCGAGTCCGCCGCGCTCCTGCTGCTCTTTTTCGCTCTGCTCGCGCTCTACCGCCGCGCGAAGGGCTTCACGGCGGCGGCCTACATGCTTTCATACGCGCTCATACGGTTTTTCATGGAGTTCCTGCGCGACGACGAGCGGCCGTCGCTATGGGGGCTTTCGAGCGCCCAGCTCGTTTCGATAGCGCTCGCCGCGGCTGGCGCGGCATTCCTCGCATGGTCGTTGAAAAGGCATGTCAAACCTTCATGTGATAATAGGTGAGGACGACTATCTCGTCTCCGAAACCGCGAAGAAACTGGCCGGCGACGGCCAGGGCCTGGAGATCATTGATTCGAATCTCGCCACGAACGCCGAGTTGCAGCTCAAGGATCTCGTCGCCGCGGACGAGAGTTTTTCGACGCCTCCGTTTCTCGATCCCGTCAAGGTAACGTGGTGGAAAAACGTAAAGTTCCTTCCCCAGGCAGGAAAGGGCGGACCTTCCGCCGAAGTGAAGACGGCGCTTGAAAAGTTCGCGAAAAAGCTGGCCTCGACTCCGCTGCCTGACAACCAGAAGTTCATACTGACGGGTCCGCGGCTTCTCGCGACATCTGTTTTCGCCAAGACGCTCAAGGGCGCGGCGGAGATTGCCGTTTTTGCCGGCGGGAAGCCGTGGGAGAAGGCCAGAAACGCGGTCGCACGCGTCATTGAACTCGCCGACGACATGGGGTTCGTGTTCGAACGCGGCGCGGCCGAGTCGTTTGTCGCCCGCGTCGGCACCGATTCCCGCTCGCTCATGAGCGAACTGGCGAAGATGCGCGACTATCTCGGGCCGGATTCCACGACCGTAACCGCCGCGGCTGTAGCGGACATCACGTCCCAGGGAGTCGGCGTCGAGCCCGAAATATGGGCCGTCACGGACGCGCTTGGCGAGCGCAATCTCGCGAAGGTCCTCGCCGCAGTCGCACCGTTCGAACGCGACAAAAGTTTCGCGGTCATGGTCACTACGGCGGTGGAACGCTTTCTGCGCACGTTAGTCGCGCTGAAAGGCGCCGCCGAAGAAGGCAGGACGGGCGAGGCGACAGAAGGCATGGCGCCGTTCGCCGCGAAGAAGAACCTCGCTTTCGCCGCCAATTGGACGCTTATGGAACTGCGTGTCGCCCGCGCCCGGTTCATGGCGCTTCGCGAGCGCGCCGTCTCCACGGGAGCCAGCGTGGACGCAATGGTCGTGGCGGAGCTAGCAAGAACCTGCCGGGCCTCAGGAAGGAGAATGCCGGGATGAGCCACGAGATTCTTTCGCTTAAACAGGCGGCCGACCACATCCAGGTCGACGCCAACGAACTGAAGCATGTCGCCCAGCGCGGCGAAATCGACGCGACCGTGCGCGGCGGCGAATGGTATTTCGAACACGCGGCGCTCGATGAATGGGCCCAGCGGCATCTTCTCTCGTCCAGCCGAAAGGCCCTGGCCTCGCACCACCGCGCGCTGGAGGACAAGCGCCGCCGCGAGCGAAAGCCCTGCCTCGGCGTTGGCGCGCTGATGCGCGAGGAAGCCATCGACCTCGCGATCGCGGCCAAGGCAAAGGCCGGTATAATACGCGACATGACAGATCTCGCCGACCGCTCCGGCCTTGTCTACGATCCCGACGCGCTTTTCAAGGAGCTGCTCTCGCGCGAGGAGGCCGCCTCAACCGCAATCGGAGCGGGCGCGGCGTTTCTGCACCCGCGTTACCACGACCCCTACATCTTCGAGGAAAGCTTTGTCGCCTATGGGCGCAGCACGAGACCGATATTCTTCGGGGCTCCCGACGGCGCCGGCACGCGCCATTTCTTCCTGATCTGCTCGACCGACCACGAACAGCACCTGCACATGCTCTCGCGCCTCGCCGTCCTGGCGCACGGCACCAACCTGCTGGAGCGCCTCGATGCGGCCGAAACCCCGTCATGCGTGCTCGCCGCGGTGTGCGAATGCGAAGCGGAGTACCTCAAATGAAACACTTCTGGTTTTTCGATCTCGACGGGACGCTGGCGGACACCGACGGCGACATACGCCTTTCCTGGAAGGCCGCGCTAGCCGACATGGGGGTGGAGTGCCCCGGTTTCGACAGGGACTTCGTCGCCGGCCCGCCTATAGAAGACATGGCCAAGGCGCTCATGCCAGATTTGTACACGCCGGAGTTCGGCGCGGAGCTTCGCCGGCGCTTTGGCGAGCATTACGACAGCGATGGTTTCCCGCGCACTCGCGAATATCCGGGCGTCATGGCCGCAGTGCGCCGGCTCAAGACGGACGGCGCGCGCGTATTCATCGTCACCAACAAGCGCTACGCCGGCGCCACGGCAATGGCGGCCAAGTTCAAGTGGATGGATGTTTTCGAGCGGCTCTATGCCGGCGACATGCATGCCGGCGACCCGGCCGTGGGCCGCCTGCCAAAACCGCGGTTGCTGGCGCTCGCGATGCGCGAACTCGGCGCGGAACCTGCGGATTGCGTCATGGTCGGCGATACGGCGAACGATTTTCGCGCCGCGCGCGAGAACTCGGTGGAATCCGTTGCCGTCGCCTGGGGATATGGCACCGCAAGCGAACTGGCCGAGGCCGATCGCATAGCCGCCACGCCGGAGGATATTCGCTAAACGAAGAAAACCTCGCAACTGCGAGGTTTTTCTCTGCTTGGCTCGGGCGGCTGGATTCGAACCAGCGACCAATTGATTAACAGTCAACTGC
>CAMOXA010000024.1 GCA_946628745.1 uncultured Verrucomicrobiota bacterium
ACGAGAACCTCGACGGCGACCCGGACGAACCGCCGCCGGAAAAACCGGTCGAGCCGGCGCCGCCCGAGCCAGAACCGCCCGCGCCGGCCCCGGAGCCTCCGCCGGCCCCGGAGCCGCCGGTCGTCGTGCCCGACGCAATCGTGCAGGAGCCGGAAAAAGAAAAACCGAAGAAGCCCGATCCGCCGAAGGAAATCAAAAAGCCCGACCCTCCGAAGGAAGTGAAAAAGCCCGACCCGCCGAAGAAGACCCGGGAAGAACGGCTGGCCGAGATTCGCGCCAGCGCCACCAAGATCTCGCAGAAAAAGCCGGTCGCCCCGCCTAAAAACAACGGCCGCACCGAAGCGCGCCAGCCGAACTGGGAGGAGCTGCTCGCAGCCGGCTACAAACCTGGTCCCCGGAACCTAGGCCTCGACGCGAGCGAGGAGCAAAGATGCATCAGCCTGATACGGCAGACGTTCCACGACAAGTGGAGCAGCCCGCCGTGGACGGATACGCTGAGGGAAATGCTGCTGCAGGTCCAGTTCGGCCCGGGCGGCGAAGTGCGCGGCTACAGACTCACGCAGTCGTCCGGCGACAGGAACGCCGACAGCACGGTGCTGCACGCGGCATCGCTCGTCAAGGCCGTCCGCGGGCTTTCGCCGTCGTTTCTGGAAAAGAACAGGACCGTGACCGTGCGTTTCAAGGTTTCGCCGGAATGAAGGAGCATGATTGATGTTGTCGTGTGCGGCAGGTCTGATGATTGCGGCGATTGCGCTTGACGGCGTGACGGGCGGGGAGCTTCGCGCCGAGGCCCGGTTCGACGCCAACAATGTCCATGTAGGCGACCCGATGACGCTGACGGTCGATTTCGCGGGCGACGCCGATTTCGCGGCTCTGCATCCGCCGGAGCTGTCGCGCGAAGTCGACAGGAACGTGTGGAAGGTGGACGACGCGAGCGCGCGAACGGAGACGTTCCGCGACGCGAGGCGTCTGACATACAGGGTCCGCCCGCTCAAGCAGGGGCTGTTGCATTTCCCGGCGCTCGAATTCGAATACACGTCGGCGGTTTCCAACGCACCGGCGCGCGTCGCGACGCTCGCAGTGCCGGTTCACGCGAAAGCGGGCACGCAGGTCGCGCTCGGCGATTTCGACACGGCGAGGACGGATCTGCCGAAACCGGACGGAATCGTCATCGATCTGTCCCGCAGCCCGTGGAAGTCGTACGAGAGACTTGACGAAGACGGACTTTTCGCGTGGCGCAAGGCGTGCGCGAAACCGTCGGCGGAGGCTTTCGCGGAGTTCGACTTTCCCGAGGCCCGGCTTAACGAGGCCGCATGCGAGCTGCTGGCGGGCAACTGGGCGAAAGCCAGACGCATATATTCGGTTCTGGAGTGGAAGATCGGGCAGACGCCGGCCGTCGAACGCGGCATGGTGGCCGCCGCGGCGCTCAAATCGGGAGACGCGGACGCCGAACTGCCGATGTGGCGGCAGACCTTGCGGCCGGTCCTGCGGTTCGCATGGGCGGGGCGGCTGCTCGTTTTCGTGGCGGCCGCGGCGGCTCTCGCGCTTGTGCTCGTCATGTTGAGACGTGCGGCGCGGCGGCTCGCCTGCCTCGGCGCGGCGGTGCTGCTGGCGGTTCACTGCGCGAACGCGGCGGATCCTTTCGGAATGGGCGGCGACCCGTTCGAGGAGCTGAACAGAATGCATCAGCGCATGCGGCAGGAGATGCGCCAGCAGATGCAGACCATGACATCGATGGTGAACGGCATGGGCGGGGGATTCTCCATGACAATCAACGGCCAGCCCGCGCCAAAAGTCGAGATAAAGGCGTCTGTCAGACCGGACAGGACGGATATCAAGGCCGGCGAACAGTTCAACATGATTCTTGCGATAGAAATGCCAAAGGGATGTTCCGTGTCTCTAAGCGAAATCGAGCCGTCGCAGACGGTCGGATATACGGTCGCCGGCAAGCCCGAAAACATGACGGACGGAAGGGCGGCCGACACGAACAGCGTCGTCAGGCGCGTGTCCATACCGGTAAGATACGACGCGCCGTTCAAAGGCCGCGTCACTTACAGCATCGCCGGAATGTACGAGTGCAGGATAAAGACAGACAACGGCATGGGCGGAATCTTCAGTCAGACGTTCTCGTCGAACTTTTCGGTCGAGACCCCTCCCATATGGATGGAGGTGAAGCCGCTCGCCGCCGCCAACCAGCCCGCCGACTATTCAGGCGCGGTCGGCACCGCCTTCAAGCTGACGCAGAAAGCCGACCGGTACAAAGTGGAGACGAACGACGTGGTGAGGATCGACCTGACGCTGGAATATGTCGGGTTCGTGCCGCCGGACGCCATGCCGGGCGCGGCGATGCGCATGCGGACCCAGAACGGCGGACGGATAACTACAAGCCGCTATTTCATAGCCGACGGAACCGCCAAGACGCCCGACGTGGAGTTCTCGTACTACGACGTTTCGGCCAAAAGCTACCGGCGTGTGATCGCGCGCGGACAGCCCCTCATGTATTCGGCCGAGACGGATGGCGAGGCGGAGACCGTCGTCGTGAACGCAGAAAACGGTGAAGACGGCGGGGCGCTTGTCAAGCTCCGCTTCGCCCCGGCGGAAAGCGCCCCGGAGATCGCCACGATCGATTCCGCCGCCGCGAGACCGGCAACAACCGAAGAACACGGCGAGTGGGTGCGCGTGGATGACGGCAAACATGCGGGATGGGCGAGGAAGGACGAGCTGAAATGAAGCAAAACCGCATATACCTGTCGCCGCCATGGACGGACGAGAAGGAGCGCGAGGCCGTATCCGCCGCGTTCGATTCGGGCTATATCGCGCCTTGCGGGCCGATGGTAGATGCGTTCGAGCTTGAGCTCGCGAAGGTCGCCGGCAGACGCTACGCCGTCGCGGTCGCGAGCGGGACGGCCGCGATAGACCTCGTCCTCGAGCATCTCGGCGTCGATTCGTCGTGGACGGTCGTCGCGCCAACTCTCACATTCATGGCCACCGTCGGCCCGGCTTGGCACAGAGGCGCCAGACTCGCGTTCGTGGACAGCGACGCGACAGGCAATGTCGATGTCGCGCTCCTGGATGACGCCCTCGGAGAGCTTGGCGGAGGCGAGCGGACGCTTTTCGCCGGCGTGGACCTGTACGGCAGATGCTGCGACTACGGAGAGGTTTCGCGGATATGCAGGCGGCGCAAGGTCAAGTTTCTGTGCGACAGCGCCGAGGCTGTCGGCGCTTCGTGGCGCGGCCGCCCGGCGGGTAGCGCGGGTGTCGCTGGGGTGTATTCCTTCAACGGAAACAAGATCGTCACGACATCCGGCGGCGGCGCCGTCGTGACGGATTCCGCCAAGCTGGCCGACCATGCAAGAAAACTTTCCCAGCAGAGCCGGGAGCCGCGGCCGTGGTACGAGCACCGCGAGGTCGGCTTCAACTACAGGATGAGCAACATACTCGCCGCGCTCGGACTCGCCCAGCTCGCAAAGCTGCCGGCGATCCTCGAGGCGAGGTCGCGCAACAAGCGCCGGTACGAGAAGCTTTTCGAAGGCACGGGGGTCGGGCTTCTGCCGCCGGTCGACGGCGAGAACAACTGGCTCACGGTGGCGCTTTTGCCGGACGAAGGTTCGCGAGACGCTCTTATGTCCGCTTTCGCGGCGGCGGACATCGAGACTCGCCCCGTCTGGAAGCCGATGCACATGCAACCGGTCTTTGCAGGATGCCGGGCTTTCGGCGGCCAAGTGGCGGAAGATCTCTTCAGGCGCGGCATATGCCTGCCTTCGGGCACCGGCCTCGGGGAAAACGACTGGCGAAGAATAGAGCGCACGGTGCGCTCCGCGCAGATTGCGGGATTTCACGGTAAAAGGAGGATGCAAACAAAATGAAATTCAAACAGGCATTGATTTGGACGGTCGCGCTCGCGGCCGGCGCGGTTCTCGGCGCTCTGGGCTCCGCCCCGCTGAACGGATTCATGGACTTCGTCGCCGCGGCATATACGCGGGCGTTCCAGTTCGTGGCGATACCCACGGTCGCGCTGGCGATACTCACGGCGATGGCCTCGCTCGGCGAAGGCAAGGCCATGGGCAAAGTGTTCGCGAAGACGCTTTCGTACACGGTTCTGACTTCGTTCGTCGCGGCGCTTGTCGGCATGGGGCTGTACATCGCGGTCGCCCCCGGAACGATCGATCCGAACGTAGTAAAGGCGGTGGCGGACGACGCCGGCGCAATGGCCCAGATAAGCAGGACGCCCGAGACGGTCTACGGCCACATACTCGGCGCGATACCGAACAACCTCGTCACGCCGTTTCTCTCAGGCAACGTGCTGTCCATCGTTCTGATATCTGCCGGCATCGGCGTGGCGATCGCGATACTGGGCAAAAAGAGCGACAACGTCAAGGCTCTGCACAGAACGCTTTGCGGGCTCCAGGAGGTTTTCTTCGGCATGATCAAGGGCCTCATATGGGCGCTGCCGGCCGGCATCGTGGCGTTTGCGGCGCAGCTTTCGGCCCAGATGTCCGCAGGCGTCGCGGTAGGCTCGATCGGCAAATACGTGCTCGTCGTTCTGGGCGGCAACGCCATCCAGTTCTTTGTCGTGCTGCCGCTTTTCTGCTATCTCAGGGGCGTCAACGGATACAAGGTGATGCGCCAGATGACGCCGGCGCTGCTGATGGCGCTTTTCACGAAATCGTCCGCGGCCACGCTGCCGGTCACGGTCGCGACCGCCGAAAAGAACATGAAAGTCAAGCCGTGGGTGGCCAGGTTCATACTGCCTCTTTGCTGCACGATAAACATGAACGGATGCTCGGCCTTCATTCTGGTCACATCGCTTTTCGTGATGCAGAACTCGCCGGATTGCGGCATCGCGCTCACGCTGCCTGCGATGCTCGCGTGGTGCGTGGTCGCAGTCGTATGCGCGATAGGCAACGCCGGGGTGCCCATGGGGTGCTACTTCCTGACGCTTTCGCTGATGGCGGGTGTCGGCGGCAACCTGATGATCCTCGGTGTGATCCTGCCGATCTACACAATCATAGACATGATAGAGACCGCCGAAAACGTCTGGAGCGACTGTTGCATATGCGCAGTCGTGGACAAGTCCCAGAAATAACGAGCCTGCAAGCCTGTGCGTGAAACATTCCAGATAGCAGCCGTCGCGTCCGCCGCGCTCCTTGCAGGGTGCCTGGGGAACGGCGAAAGAACTCTGCACGAGACGTACTCCACGCCCGTATGCGCCGTCTCGCACACGAACGGGGTGTGGGACGCGGAGTACGGCAGGACGGCCGAACCCGGCAACTGTTCGTTTTCGTTTCGGGTCGTCAGGTATACGGACGGGTTTGGCGTCAAGGCGACGGTGCTCGACGATGTCGTGGTGGCCGACGACTGCAAACCCGGCAGCGTCAGCTGTCCCAGCTGGGACGACGACACGCTGCAGTGCTTCTTCGACGGCGACAACGACAAATCGCCCGACTCCCGCGCCGGCAACGGGCTTTTCTACGGCGGGGAGTACACGCTTGTCGCCAACGGTGCCGCGCAGAGCGATTTTTCGGGGCACCCGGAGAGCTTCGGCGGTTTGTGGAAGGGTACCGTCGACCGCGTCGACCTGCAGGACGGCGGCGTGAAGCTGTACTACGATCTGTGGTTCGCGTGGGAGTGCATCGGCAGGCGTGTCCCTCCGGCGCCGGACGAAGACGTCACCTTCGGTTTCAATATATGCGTCCACGACGACGATGACGGCGGGCGCTGCGACAGGGCTCTGTACTGGAAGGGCACGCCGGTGATGCCCTACAGGGACGAGAGCACATTCGGCACGATAACATTAAAAGGAAGGAAGACAGAATAATGAAAATCGAAAAATGCATGGCGGTTGCGGCGGCGACGGCGACGGCGTTTCTGGCCGGATGCTCCGACGGCTCCGCGCCGCACACTCCGACCGAGGCCGAAATATTCGGCTACAAAGGCGACGACCTCGCCGGAGAAACCAATATGAACTTTGTCGTGACGGCTCCGGCCACGACAAACTGGGTCCCCGAACGGGTGCTTTCCGTCCTGGAGCACTACGAATTCACCGGCGACGAACTGGCTCTTTTAAAGGCCGCCGGAGTGATGCAGCCGTGCGCACCGGTCTCGGAAATGCCGCAAGGCTACGTGAAGGACGTGGACGAGCCGTGGTTCGCGTACTGGACGAAGCCCGCGGACAGTTTCGGGATATCCGGCGTCGCCGGGGTTCTCGTGCACTACGACGGCGACAAGAAGCTTTTCGAGACCGGCGAGTCGTATTTCTCAAGCTACTGGCCGACAAAAGAAGAGGCCGAGGCCGCCCTCGCCAAAATCAAGACGCAGATTGAAGCGCTGGGCCCGAAAAAGTTCCACCCGCTCGACGCGGGCTGGATAGCGGAATACGTCCGTCTTTGCGTGACGGGAGTCGTCGGCATGAAGGCGGACGGCAAGTGGTCGTGCATGATAGATTTTCGCGACAAGTGCGGGGCCGGATGCGGAGTCTGGGAGCCGGTTGACATGCAGCAGGAGCGCCGCGACAGATACGATTACGCCAAGGCCCTTAAAGCATGGAAGGCCGAGGTGGACGCGCTGCTGGCGAAAAACCGCGAACTCGTCGCCAAGGCTGTGGAAGAGCGGGGACTCGAATGCTTCGCCGATGCACAGGACGTCGGCACCACGCCCGACGGCCGCGTGGTGAAAGCCGTCTATGCGACGGGGGAAGCTGCAGCCGACACCGGTTCGCTGGAAGCCGCCGCCCAGACTTTCTGGGACGCGCGCGCCGCGCTGGTCGAGTCCGCGCTCGGCGTCAAGTTCGACGGCGAAATATCCAAGGAGCAGGATCCTGACGGCAGAATGACGGCGTGGCATGCGTCCGCCAAGGGAGACATCTTCGAGGCTGAAGTCGCGATGATGATGCCGGTCGCCCCCGAAGAAGAGCCGCAGCCCGGGGTAAAGCCGGACGCTGGCGAGGACGGCGCGGGCCAGAGCGAAGAGCAGCGGCCCGAACCGCCCAAGGCCCAGTGGCGCGTCGTGTACATCGAGCGCTTCCAGCAGGGAATCGAGCTGCCGCCGCGTCCGCAGCAGAAGAGCGCGAAGTGAGGGCGCTTGTTTTAGGCCGGGGGCGGAGCGGACGCGCCGCCGAAGCCGCGCTTCTCGCGAGCGGCGCCGAAGTGGACAGCGTCGAAGGCTACGACCTCGTCGTCGCGAGCCCCGGCATGAGGGTCGTCAGCGAACTGCAGTTCGGCGTCGAGCGTCTCAAGGCCGCCGGTGCGAAACTTTTGGCCGTAACCGGCTCAAAGGGCAAGTCCAGCGTCGTCAAGCTTGTCGCGGACGCGCTGACGCTCGCCGGGCTTCGCGCGGTGCCGTGCGGCAACTACGGCCTGCCAGTCAGCGAGGTCGGTGAATGCGACTGGGCCGTTGTCGAGGTGAGCTCGTTCCAGATGGAGACGACGAATCTTCCGCCCGGCGTGTTCGAGGCGGCGACGGTGCTGAATCTGCAAGAGGACCATTTGGACAGGCACGGCAGCGTCGAGGTCTACCACTCGCTCAAGAAGAGACTGCTCGCTGCGGCCAAGAAACCGGTGGCGGGCGCGGACGGCGCGGACGGCGCGGCGCTTCTGGCCGGTTCTTATTTCGACAACAGCGTATTGCGCGAGAACGGATTCGCCGCAATCGCGCTCATGCGCGCGGCGGGTCTCGGCGACGCGCAAATCGCGGCGGCGTTTCGCGCGTTCCGTCCGTTGCCGCACAGAATGAACCTTCTCGGCGAGTGGGGCGGCGTCAGGTGCGTGGACGATTCGAAGGCGACATCGCTGGCGGCTCTCGCGGCCGGAGTCGCCATGGCGGGCGGTCCGGTGCGCTTGATCGCCGGCGGGAGGGCCAAGGGCGACAATCCGAATTCTGTCGTTTCCCTCTTGACGAACCGGGTAAAAAAAGTGTATCTTATTGGCGAATGCTCGGACTCTCTGGCGAAAGCGTGGTCTGGGGCCGTGGACTGCGAGGTCTGCGGGACCATCGACCGCGCCGTAGAAAGGGCGTTTGCCGACTCGGAGAAAGGAGACACGATTCTTCTTTCGCCCGGGGCGGCGAGCTTCGACCAGTTTAAAAGCTTCGGGGAGCGCGGGGAGGTCTTCGCGCGACTCGTCAAACAAGAAGGACAAAAGAAAAAATGATGAACAAGTTCGGTTTCGCTCTCGGCGTCGCGACAGTCGCGACACTCACTGGCTGCTTGGACCCCGAGTGGGCCCGCAAGCACCCTCGCAACGATGCGCCGCCCGCCACCCCCACCAGGCAGCAGGCAGTTGACAAACCCGTCGAACCCCAGCCCGACGACAATATCAAACCCGTCGATCTGCCAAAGCCGGTTCAGCACGAAATCATTGTCGACGACCAGCCCGACACGCCGCCCGCCCCTGTCCAGGTGCAGCCGGTCCCCTCGTCGACGCAGTCGACCGCGGTCGCTCCCGTCCAGCCTGCAGAGCAGACTACCGTATACATCGTGCAGCGCGGCGACACGCTCTCGAAGATATCGAAGAGGTTCAACATCAAGATCGATGCGATCAAGGCCAGGAACCCCCAGATCAAGGGCGATGTCGTGAAGCTCGGCCAGAAGCTGACGCTTCCCGGCGCGGTTGAAGTCGGCGAGCAGAAAGTCCCCGAAGGCGCTTTTGCCGTCGCGCCGAAACCCGCGCAGAAGGAGTACAAGCCCTATGCCGGCCCCACCAAGGAGTACGTCGTGAAGAGCGGCGACACTCTCGGCGGCATCGCGCACGCCAATGGCGTCTCCACCCGCCAGCTCAAGGAGCTGAACGGGCTTGAAAAGGATGTCATACGCGTCGGGCAGAAGCTTCTCGTCCCGGCGGCGGCAGCTGCGGCAGCGGCCGACAAGCCCAAGCTGACGCAAGAGAAGGCGACTGCGGCGGTGAAGCCCGTCGTGAAGTCCGCCGCAGAGGCCGCGAAGAAGCCTGCCGCCGGCACGCCCGCCGTCGCCGAGACGGCGCCCGCCGCGCCGGAGGCCCTGACAGATGCCGCCGGGCCGGACGTCAAGGAGCCCGCCGTCGACGATGTCGTCGCGCCTGTCGAACAGCCCGCCGCCGATTACATCGTGTATACGGTCAAAGACGGCGAGGACATAACCGGCATCTCCATAAACTACGACGTCAGCCCGTCTGAGATACGCCAGCTCAACAACCTTTCCGACGATGCCCAGCTTACCGCCGGTATGGAGCTGAAGCTCCCCGTCTCGTCTCAGCGTTGATGTAAAGTGCGAAAGTCCGCACTATATGCGCTAGGCCTGGTTGTCGCGGCTCTCGTGGCACTGGGCCTTGTCATTCTCTTCAGCGCGAGCCAGGTCCGCGGCGACATGTTCTACCACGACCCGCGTTTCTTTCTGAAGCGCCAGTGTCTGTACATCGCCGCGGGATTGACGGTCGCGGTCGCAGTCGCCGTCTTCGACTATCACAGGTGGCGCGACCACTGGATTCTTACCGCTCTCTTCGGCTTCGCGGTGTTCGCCTCGCTGTGCGCGGTCTTTCTGTTTCCGGCGATCAAAGGCTCGCATCGCTGGATCGTCCTGGGGCCGGTGAGCTTCCAGCCCGGCGAATTCGCCAAGCTCGCCGTCGTGATAATGGTTTCGGTCTGCCTGGATCTCGCCACATGGCGCGTGGAGCGGTTCAAGCGAGGCGCCATCTGGCCGGTTGCGCTTATAGGAATCATGGCGGGGCCTGTCATCCTGGAGCCCGATTTCGGTTCTGTCATGGTTATCGCATCGGCCGGTTTCCTTCTCATGTTCGTCGCCGGCACGCGAATACTCCACATGGTGCCTTTCCTCTTCGCCGGTTTGAGCGTGTTCGGGTGGGAGGTGTACAACAATCCGAACCGGATGGCCCGCCTCTTTTCGTTTGCAGGCGTCGCGCCCGAAGGCGGCGCCGCGGTCGACCATGCAGCCTACCAGAGCGACATGTCGCTTGTCGCGATCGGCCGCGGCGGGCTTTTCGGCGTCGGTCTTTCCCGCTCGATGCAAAAGCAGAACTATCTGCCGGAGGCTTGGACGGACTTTATCTTCGCGGTGGGCGCCGAAGAGCTCGGACTGGTCTTTTCGATAGCGGTGATGATTCTCTTCTTTCTGTTTTTCGGCCTTTCGGTCTACATCGCCCGCAAGGCCGCCGACCGGCTCGGGCGGTTTCTTGCAATCGGCATGGCCTACATCATCTTCTTCCAGGCGTTTTTCAATCTCGGGGTCGTGTGCGAGGCGTTCCCGACCAAAGGCATGGCTCTGCCGTTTTTCAGCTACGGCGGCACGAACATGATAAGCTCTTTCTTCGCGGTCGGCATGCTGCTGTCGGTCGGCATACATTCACTCAAAGACCAGAAGCGCACTTTCACGCGCAAGGTCGTCGCGAACTAGCCATGGGCGGCAGGTCACAGGAGCATCCACTGACGGTCTCGGCGCTTACGCTGGAATTGAAGCGGCTGATCGAGCGCGACTACACGAAGATTTTCGTCGAAGGCGAGATCAGCGGCTGGCGGATATATCCCAGCGGCCACGTCTATTTCACGCTGAAAGACGCCGGCGCCCAGATTCAGGCGGTCATGTTCAAGTCGAACCTGGCGAGGTGCGCCGCGCGCGAGTCGCTCAGGGATGGCGTCAAAGTGCTCGTGTGGGCCACCGCTACGGTATATCCGCAGCGGGGCGGCTGCCAGCTTGTGGTTCTCGCGGCCAAGCTTGTCGGCAAGGGCGACCTTATGCAGCGCTATCTCGAGCTGAAGGCCAGACTCGGGAACGAGGGCCTCTTCGACCCTGCGCGAAAGCGCCCGATACCGCGCATGCCGCGGCGGATAGGCATCGTGACGAGCCCGGCGGGCGCGGTCGTGCACGACATGTGCCGCGTCATGATGCGGCGCTTCCCGAAAGTTGAAATCAGGATATTCCCGGCGACGGTCCAGGGCGACGAGGCGCCGCGTTGCATCATATCCGGGATCGAGTACTTCAACGCCGCCGGCGCGGACGGCGGCGACTCCTGGGCGGACGTTGTCATAGTCGCCCGCGGCGGCGGCAGCTTCGAGGATCTGTTTTGCTTCAACGACGAAGCGCTCGTGAGGGCCGTCGCCGCCTCGCGCATTCCGGTCATTTCCGCAGTGGGGCATGAGACGGACTTCACGCTCTGCGATTTCGCGGCCGACGTGCGCGCCGGTACGCCTTCGATCGCCGCAGAGCTCGCCGTCCCCGTCCTTTCCGACATCGAGGGAAGCCTCGACAGGGCGCGCACCGCAATAGCGGCGGCCCTTCGCGGCAAGCAAGAATGGCTCGCCCAGCTTGTCGACTCGCTTGGCGACCGCCTTGCTTCGTCCTTGAAACTCGCGCTTGCCGGCGCCGAATCGTCTCTCAGAGAGCTCAGGTCGATGCTCTCGGCGCTGTCGCCGTATGCCGTGCTGGAACGCGGCTATTCGCTTACCACCGACGGGGACGGGAATGTCGTCAGGAATGCATCGTCCGTCAAACCGGGCGACAGGCTGACGACGCGTCTGGCTGAAGGTGTGATAGTATCGGAGGTCGTATGATGGCAAAAAGGCTCAGGTTCGCCCTGGCGGCGGCATATGCATCGATAGTAGGGTGTTCGACGTTTTCCGGCAAGGAAACCGGCAAGCGCCTCGCGGAATTCGACGGGCGCTCTCTTGTCTCGCGCAAGGCCAAGCTGTCGCTCGCCGGGAGCATAGCGAATAACGGTATCGTTCTTCTCGAAAACGACGGCGCATTGCCGCTCAAACGCGGCGAAAGGGTGGCGCTTTTGGGCTTCACCGGATATTTCTGCCATCGCATGGGGTGGGGGTCCGGCGACATGCTCGACCACGATCCGGTGGAGTACGACGAAGGGCTGGAGCGCGCCGGCGTGCATCTCGATCCCGGTTTCGCGGCGCTGTACCGCGAAGAGCGCGCCCGTCGCGTCAAGAGCGGTGTGTACGACCGGCTCAACCGCGACTGGGGAAGGTGGACCGCCAGATTCGAAGAGCCGTCCGTCGACGAAGAGGAATTCGCCGAGTTGGCCGAAAAAGCCAGTCGCAAGACGAAATGCATAGTGGCGATCGGGCGCAATGCCGGCGAGAGCGCCGACATGTTCGACGGACCGGGTTCGTACCGGCTCGCGAAGGACGAGGAGCTTCTCGTCAAGCGCGCCTGCGAAAATTTCGACACCGTCATCGTACTGCTCAATACGGCCGGCGTCATAGACACTTCGTTCATGGACCGCTATCCCGTAAAGGCCCTGGTACACACTTCGCTTCTCGGCGAGGTGTCGGGCGATGCCGTCGCGTCCATCCTGACGGGCAAGGTCAACCCGAGCGGCAAAACCGTCGACACGTGGGCGAGGCATTACTACGACTATCCATCGACAGACTGCTTCGGTGGATTCGAGGTTCGCTACAGCGAAGGTTCACGCGTGGGCTACCGCCATTTCGACGATCGCGAGATCGTGCCGCGGTATCCGTTCGGCCACGGCTTGAGCTACACGTCGTTCGATATCCGCCCGGGCACGTCGAACGTAAAAGGCACCCGCGTCGCAGTGCAGGTGGACGTCGCCAACAAAGGCTCCGTGCCGGGGCGCGAAGTCGTCCAGCTGTATCTCTCGCGAGAGCGGCGCGACCGGCAGGCCGAGCCGGTAAAGCAGCTTTGCGCGTTCAAGAAGACGCGCATCATCCGCCCCGGCGAGACGGTGCGCCTTTCGCTGTCGTTCGACATGGCAGATTGCGCCATATACGACGAGACGGCCGAGTGCTGGCTGCTGCTTGGCGGGCGCTACCGCGTCCTCGCCGGCAATTCTTCCGCGAATCTCAAGACCGCGGCCACTTTCGCTTTGGAAGAAACCCTCGTCGCCAAGACGGTCAACAGGTTCGGCGACACGGCGCCTTCGCCATTCCGCCGCAGGGAACTTTCGGACGGCGCGGCCGGAGGCTTTCTGACCATGGCGGACGTTGTTGCGGGCAATGCGACGGTAGAGCAGCTCGCCGCGCAGCTCTCGGACGAAGATCTCGCCGTGCTGCTCAACGGGCGCGCGCTCGCGGATGGCGGACGCTCCGGCGCCGGGGGATTCGCCGCCGGGCGCGTACAGGGGGAGGCCGGCGAACTGCCGGAGCTTGTCGAAAGGGGCGTGCCGTCTCTGGTGTGCGCGGACGGCCCGTCCGGGGTGCGCCTCGCTTCGTTCGACGTGCCGCGCGAGGCGTACAACCCTGTCGCGAAGCGTCCCGTGATGTGGCCGTGCGCGACAGTCGTCGCCCAGGGGTGGGATGAGCGGGCGGCGGAATTTCTCGGCAGGATGGTCGCGGACGACATGGCGGCGGCCGGAGTCGACATATGGCTCGCACCGGCCGTGAACGTGCACCGCAATCCGCTTTGCGGCCGCAATTTCGAGTATTTCTCGGAGGATCCTCTCCTGTGCGGACTTATCGGCGCGGCGATTGTCCGCGGCGTGCAGCGGCTGGCGGACGGCTCGCCTTCGGGCCGGTTCGCGACCATCAAGCATTTCTGCACGAACAATCAAGAGAGAAATCGCAGGGATGAGACCAACATCGTCTCCGAGAAGGCGTTGCGGGAGATATATCTCAAGCCGTTCCAGATCGCGGTGCGAGACGGTCGTCCGCGCGCGGTCATGACCAGCTACAACCGGCTGAACGGCGGCTACTGTTCGGAGAACTATCAGCTGTTGACGGGTGTGCTGCGCGACGAGTGGGGCTTCGACGGCCTTGTCATGACGGATTGGTGGTGCAGCGCGGACAAACTTCTGCATCCCGCGGCCGGGAACGATCTCGCCATGCCCGGCACCATGTCGGATATCGCGGCCCTCGAGAGGGCGATTCGCCAGGGCAAGGTCTCGCGGGCCGACGCACAAGCCGCCGCAGTCAACGTTCTGAACGCGGTAAAGGCAAGCCTCTCGACCGCTCGGCGATGATCTGATCTCGTCCGCATCCGATAAGGTTGTGGTAGGGGACGATCACCGGGCGGACCGCGTTCGCCGACCTAGGTCGAGGCGGTTTTCCTGGACGGCGTCGGGCAAGGTGCTGGACGGCGTCAAGGAGGGGGCTGGACGGCGTCAAGG
>CAMOXA010000025.1 GCA_946628745.1 uncultured Verrucomicrobiota bacterium
GACAAGCCGAACGACGACAATTTCAACTGCAACGGCATCGTCGCGGCCGACCGCACGTACCATCCCGGCGCGTACGAGGTGAAGCACGCCTACCAGCCGGTGCACGTCGACTCGTGGGACTGGCCGGCCAGAAAGGCGAAGATATACAACGCCTGGCGCTTCACGTCTCTTGACGGGGTGAGGGGCGCCTGGAAGGTCGAGAAGGCCGGCCGGCTTGTCGCGAAGGGTGTTTTGAACCTCGCTGGCATCGGGCCTGACACGGTCGCGGAAGTGGGCGTACCCGACGCGCCGGACGGCGACACGATAACATTCGCGTTTTTGCGTCCCGGCGACAGCTCGCCGTTCGCGCACGACCAGTTCTCGAAGCCGTTCGCAGGGGCTGCGGCGCGTCCCGCGACGCGCTGGAAGAGCGCGAAGGCGGGGGCGTTCAAGATGAACTTCTGGCGCGCGCCGACCGACAACGACCGTGGCTGGAACATGGCAGAAAAGTGCAAGGTCTGGCGCGAGGCGACCGAGAGCCAGAAGGCCCCGGCCGGCGCCGCGGCCTCGCTCGAAGTCGCCGACGCCGACGCGGGCGCCGGGCGCACGCTCGTCGAATTCTCGCTCGATGTCGAGGACGGCTCGCTCGCGAAGGTGCCGCGCGCAGGCGTGACATTCAAGATTCCGCGCCGGTTCAGCCACGTCAAGTGGTATGGCATGGGCCCGTGGGAGAACTACTCCGACCGTGCGACCGCGGCATATCTCGACACGCACAAGGCCGAGATCGGACTCTCCAGCGGCCTCGCGGGAGATGACGGCGCGATATCGTACGTCAAAAACGGCCTCAACCCCGACAACTACTCCGAGCCGGGCGAGCAGGGCTACCGCACTAACTGCAGCTGGGTGGAGTTTTCGGACGATTCGGGCAAGAAGATCCGCGTCACTGCGCTGGGCGCGCCGTTTGGCTTCAACGCCTGGCCGTACTCCCAGGAATCGCTCGCCAAGGCGAAGCACCAGTGGGACCTTCGCGACGAGGGTGAGATTACGGTCAACATCGATGCGGTGCAGATGGGCGTCGGCGGCGACGACAGCTGGGGCGCGCGCCCGCACGACCCCTATATGCCCGGCAAGGGACATTACGCCGTATCGTTCCTGGTCGAGGGCCTATAAGCCGGGACGGATTCATGGACACGCCGATCGCGATTGTTGGCATGAGCTGCAGATTCGCCGGGTGCGCTTCGCTCCCGGCGTTCTGGGACGCAATAATGGGCAATCGCGTGATGCTGTCGGCGCCGGACGTCGACGCCGAACTGCCGTTCGGGCAGAGCAATATCTTCGACCGGCCGTATCCTGCGCGCATCGGGCAGCTCGGCGACTTGTACGCGTGCGTCCCGTCAATGCAGAATTTCCCGCGGCAGGTGAACGCAGGCGAGAACCAGGACCTGTACTTCGCCACGCAACTCGCGTTCGACGCGCTCGCCGACGCGTCGATGCGCGTGCATTCCCGCGAGCCCGTCCGCGGCACCGTCAGGCTCGCGTATGCGCCGCCTTTCAATTCTTCGACGGTCAACTGGCTGCAGCATACGGTGTTTCTCGACCAGTCGATGGAGATAATACGCCGCTTCATGCCTAGCGCGCCCGAGGCGTTGCTGGAGGCCACGAGGGCCAAACTTAAAGAGTCTTTGCCCGAACCGAACGCCGCGTCGTTTCTGCTCGGCTCGGGCTACAGGTTCGTGTCGTGGATAGCCCGCGAGTGCGCATTCTCCGGGGCGGCGACGACGCTGGACGCCGGCATCATAAGCGGCGGCGCGGCGCTGATGTGCGCCGTTGAGGATCTAAGGCTCGGCCACGCCGACGTGTCTCTCGCGGGGGCGGTCACGCCGCCCCTAGGTCGCGCGTATCTCGAAGGTCTCTCGGGCGAGATCGATTTCTCGCTGCGTCAAGAGCTGCACCCTTTCGCCGAAAACCAGGACGGGACGATACCGGGGGAGGGCGGCGCGTTTTTCGTGCTCAAGCGCAGGGAAGACGCGCTCAAGGCGCACGACAGAATATACGCGCTTATCAAGTCCGTCACGATCGGCCACAATCCCGAAGACGATTCGTCGGCCATTCTCGGCGAAGCGATACGCGACGCAGGCGCGTCAGTGCAGTCGATAGGGCTCGTCGAAGCGGACGGCTCCGGAATAAAGGAGCTGGAGGCCAGGGAGGTCGCGGCCATCCACAGGCTGTGGGGCGAACACAAGCCGGGCGGGCCGCTCGTCGGTCTCGGGTCCGTAAAAGGCAACATCGGCCACACGCTTAAAGCGTCGATAGCGGCCGCCGTCGCGAAGGCGGCGCTCGCGCTCAGGTACAGAGTGCTGCCGCCGCAGATCGCGCCTGATCAGCCGCTGGACTCGATAGCCAACATAGCCTCGAGCGCATATCTCCTGACGGAGGCGCGCCCGTGGATAACAGGCGACAGCGCGAACCCGCGCCGGGCGGCGGTGATCGCGTCGAACTTCGACCCGTGCAATCCTGTCGGCGTCGCCAGCCGCGGCGGCAGAAGCGCGGCGATTGTAATGGAAGAAGAACCGGAGGACAGGATATGACAGAGCAGATTCCATCTCCGGGCGGCTCCGAACTGGTCGTCTTGTCCGCGCCCGACGAAGCGGCGCTCGTGGCCGAGATATCGCGATTCGCGACATTTATCGACAGAATACCGGACGCGAGGCTCGTCGACATCGCCTATACGGCCAGTCTGACGAAGGGGCGGGCGGTCCTGGCGATAGTCGCGTCGTCCGCCCAGGATCTGCGCGAAAGGCTGGCTTCCGCCGGCAGGCGTCTCGCCGGCGGCGTCGCGACGAGACTGAGGGACAAGAGCGGGACCTACTACTCGCGGGAGCATTTGCTCGACGGCGGCAAGCTGGCGTTCGTCTATCCGGGGCCGATGTCGTTCTATCCGGACATGATGCGCGATCTCGTCGTGCAGCACCCGGAGTGCCGCGGACCGTTCGACGAGTTGGAAGAGGCGCTTTCGGGCGAGCCGGAGTTCTCGCCTTCCAACTTCATCTTTCCGCCGGCGCCGTACTACAGGCATGACGCGGACATCTTCAGTTCGGGCGCGTACTCCCAGGCGTTCGTCGCCACTTACGCCGGATGCGCGGCGCTCTCGCGGCTTCTGGACGCGGCGGGCGTGCGGCCGGACGGGCTGGTGGGCTGCGGCGGGGGCGATCTCGCGGCGGTGATGAAGTCCGGCGCGATGGGCGCCGCGGCCAGGCGCGACGAGCGCGTCAAAATACTCCGCGACATTTACAGAGTGGTCAGCAAGGCCGTCGATCACGAGGGCCTGCCGAAGACGTCGATGTTCACCGTCCTGCCGCGCCGCGAAGAGGATATCGGCTTGCTCATCGCGTCGTTCCCGAAGGGCAAGGCGTATCTCGTCGCCGATTTCTCCCCGAGAATGAAAACGGTGGCTGTCGAGCCGTCCTTCGAAGACGAGGCTCTCAAGGCGTTCACCGACGCCGGGATGAGGGTTCTGAGGCTCGATCTGGACAGGCCGTTCAACACGCCGCGGTGCGAGTCGATAGTCCCGGCCGTCAAGAAATTCGCCTCGTCCTGGCTCAAGCAGAAGCCCGCGTGCGAGGTGTATTCGTGCGGAATCGCCGACAGACTTTCGGAAAAGCCGCGCCACGCCCGAAACGACACGGCGGAACGCTGGGCCAAGCCGGTGCGTTTCGCGGACACGATCAGGAAAATGCACGACGACGGCTACCGCGTGTTTCTGGAGGTGGGACCGCGCGGCCTCATGACAAGCGCAGTCGAAGAAACGTTGAAGGGGCGGGCCTTCGCGGCGGTCGCGATGAATTCCATACACCGCAGCGCCGTTCTCCAGACCCAGCACGCCCTCGCCCAGCTCGCCTCGCTCGGGGCGCCGATGGACATATCGGGATTCTTCGTCCGCCGCAACGCCCGCAAGCTCGATCTGGACGCGACGCTCTCGATGGAGTTTCGCGCTGTGTCGGAAAGGCGCCTGTCGCGCGCATTCCCGAAACTTACGCTTCTGGGCGAGCCTCTGGACGCCGCCACCTATGTGCGCGAACCGAAGGGCCGCGGCGGCAGGGCGGCGGCGCGCGCCGCAGCGAAAGCCGCCCAGGAGAGTTCCCGGCGCCAGTACGAGGCGGGCGCCGCCGAGCCTCTTATATCGGACGCCCCGCCGACACAGTCCGTGCCGGGGGTATCCTACGAATTCACCAAGCTTTTCAGAATATCCGACGCACCGTTTATCGGCGATTTCGCCTACGGCTCCAGCCAGCTGTCGTATGCGGACCCGAACCTGCGCGGACTCGTCATGCTGCCTATCGCGATCGCCACCGAGATCATGGCCGAGACCGCCCAGCGCGTCGTGCCGAACTGGCAGCTTCTCAGGGTCGAGGACTTCGTCTGCCGCAGGCGCATGCCTTTCGCGAAGGGCGAACTGAATCTAACCGTCCACGCCGAGCGCGTGTCGCCAGACGACCCGGCGACCGCCGCGGTCAAAGTACAGATACGCTCGGAATCGACCGACGCGAAATTCACGTGGCCGCTCATGGAAGCGAACTGCATTTTCGCGTCCTCTTCGCTCCCGACGATTCCGGCCTCGGTCGAGCCGCTCGCCCATCCGCGCACGGTCCATTGGTCGGGGCGCGACATATATCCGGCGAGGATTGGCGCGGGCAGCAGGCTAAGAGGCATAACCTTCGCCGAGAGCTGGTCCGAAAGCGGCATCGACTACGAGGTCGCGGTTCCGCCGCTCGCGGGCAATGTCGCCTTTACCAGAATGCCGGTATGGTCCGTAAACCCGCTGCTTTTGCAGATTGTCGCCAGCGGCTTCAGGCTGTGGCGGTGCCACGAAAAATTCTCGGGTGCGTTCTCTTTTCCGTTCCGCTACAGAAGCGTGGAGTTCAGGGCACCGATCCCGAATGAAGGTACGCGGCTTAAATGCTACCTGCGGCTCACCGGCGTGACGCCGCGTTCTCACCTTTGCGACATAACGGTTACTGACGGCAACGGCAACGTCGTCATCGCGATCGAAGGCTGGGAGGAGCTCACGGAGCGCGTGCCCAAGGAATTCTGCAACATGGTCCTGCAGCCGGCGACGACATTTCTGTCGCAGAGCGTTTCGCCGGAGTTCTTCGGCGATCCCGGCACCGACGTCGCCTCGGCGGTCATCACCGAAGTGCCGTACGTCATGTTCGAACGCAACGAGGAGCTCTGGCTGAAGATTCTGAGCAACGTGATACTGAATGCGCCGGAACGCAAGGAGCTCCTCGAGATGAAAGGCTCCGTCGCGCGTCGCACCGAATGGCTTTTCGGGCGCATCGCGGCAAAGGAAGCAGTACGCCGCTACCTGAAGGACTTCCACCAGGCGCGGTGGAGCTACGCCGACGTGCAGATATGGCCAAACGAAAACGGCAAACCGCAGGCCATCGGCGCGTGGGGCGACAACCTCTCCTCGCGCCTCGACGTGGCCATCGCCCACACTTCGCAATTCGTGATCGCCCTGGCGGCGGCCAACGCGAGGGTAGGCGTGGATGTGGAGTCCGCAACGCGAAACCTTTCCGAAGAGTTCACCTACGGCGTGTTCTTGCCGGACGAACTGGAGCACGCGACGAAATCGGCGAACGCCTCCCAGACGATAATCCGCTTCTGGTGCGCCAAAGAGGCCGTTTCGAAAGCGCTTGGCACCGGCATACGCTACTCGCCGAAAGAAATGATGATATCCGGTTTCCTCGCCGATTCCGGCAAGGTGAGCGTACGGCTGACAGGGGCTTGGGTGGAGGTCTTCAAGAATTTCCAGGGCCGCGACATACCGGTTTCGACGCGCATAGCCAAGGAGCACGCGCTCGCCTTCTGCTTCATACCCGCGTCAATGTTCAATGAAGAGTGAATTCCCAGAATACGCCTGCGCATATGCGAAAAGGCTCGCCGCGAAGTCTCCGCGCTTCGCGCTTCAAGTCTACGACCCGCAGACGCCCGGGCGCGTGCGAGAGCGCTACGGCGTCGATCCGTTCGGCGAACTCGCCGGCGCGTCCGTGTGCCGCGGGCTCAAGCAGCGTTTTCCGGACCGCGTTCTTGTGATGACCGCCAAGCGCTGCTTCATGAACTGCCGGCACTGCACCAGGCGCGGGCTTCTCGGCGCGGCGGAGGTCGTCAAGACGGATGCTGAACTGGCGGCGTGCGTAGACTATGTAAAGGCGCGGCCGAAGGTGCGCGACGTGCTGCTTTCGGGCGGCGACGTGCTGACTCTTCACGACAGCGAAGTCGTGCGCTTTGTCGACGCGTTCGCCGGCCTCGACCAGGTGGAGGTCGTGCGCGTCTGCACGCGTGCTCTCGCGGCGAATCCGTCCCGCGTCACGCCCGCACTCGCCAAGGCGCTCGCCAGGTCGCGAAAGGTGTGGGTCAATACGCAGTTCAACTGCGCCGACGAGGTTACAGACGAGGCTCGCGCCGCCGCCGCGCTTTTTGTAGACTCGGGCATCCCGGTCTCGTGCCAGACGGTGCTTCTGAAAGGCGTCAACGATTCCGCCGCCGAGATGCTGCGGCTGCTCAGGGCGCTTTCGGCCGCGCGTATACGGCCGTACTACGTTTTCATGTGCGACCCGGTCGCGGGGACCGGGCGTTTTCGCGTTCCCCTCTCCAAAGCCCGCGACATCGAACGGCGGTGCGCGGAATCGATCGGAGGGCTCGCCATGCCGCGCTTCGTCAGCGACGTTCCTGGCGCCCGGCGCAAAATCCCGATATCAGAGGAGGCTCCCCGCTGATGCATCTAGGCTGGTCTTCCCGGACATATCCGCTGGACGCAGGCGATTTCGCCGGCGTCCCGGACTACGACGGACCGGAAATCCCCGAAGCCGATCTGCCTGACGACGAAGTCGTTCTGCTCATCAGGCCCGGCGCGCCTGACGCGCTCGTGCGCGGCCGCGCCGTCGTCGCCGCAGCGGCCGGGGGGACCATAGATGTGAGAGTCGTCTTCGTGCCGTCGATCGCCGCTTGGAACCTGCCGTTCATTCTCGCGAGGTTTTTGCGCGACCGCCGCCGCTACGAAGGAACGGGCGTCTACCACATAGCCACGGAGGCCGTCCGCCAGATGGGGCTGGAGCGCGCGGTAAGGACGCTGGACGATCCGCAGAAACGCGGCAAGGTGGATCGCCTGGAGAAGATGCGAAAGCTCGAGCGCAGCCTGCGCGAAAAGGGATACGACGACAGCCGGCCAATCAATGTCATGCTTTGCCGTTCGCGCGGCACCGAAGATTCGCTCCGCCAGGGGCACCATCGCATCAGCGCGTGCCTCGCGTGCGGAATCGAGAAAATGGCGATTCATTTTTCCGCGGCCGGGGCTCTGCCGCGCTGCATAGGGCGGCTCGTCGCCAAGCCTCCCGTGCGTGTGGACGTATTGCGCAGTTCGCTCGAGAGCCATCTCGGCATTCCCATAGGCAAGCTCGTCCCGGTCCCGGCCGCCGGTTCGCAGACGTGCTACATCGTGGTCCCCCAGCCCGGCGGCAGATTCGTCCTGAAGCTCGCGGCCGAACGCGGCGAGGCGTTGGACGGCAGGCCCGTCGAGATTGGCGGCAGGTGTCTGAAGGCCGTCGAATACGGGCGCGGACGCGGTCTTGGGTCGTCGCTTTCGCTCGCTGCCGGCGTGGCGCCCGCCATAATCGTGCCCTGTCTTGTCGCCGGCGCGCTCGCCATCGATGTCGCCGTGATGAAAACGGCGTGCGGCGAGCGTTCTCTCGTAGCGTGGGTGCAGTTCGGCTGCGCCCTTGTTTCGTCGGTGCTGGTAGGCTTCGCCGCGGCGGGCGAGAAAAGGGGGCGGGCCGCTTTCGCCATGCTTTCGTCGCTTTTCATGTCGATGGCGATCTATGAACTTTTGCGTGACGTATACGATGTAATGCCGCGGTGGATAACCGTCGCGGCGATCGCGGCCGCGCTCCTGCCGGGAGCCGTCCTCGCCGTGTCGTCCAGACGCTCGTTCGCGAACGGAATTCGCACGATACTCGCCTCGCCGAGTTTCCATGCGCTCCCGTTCGGTTTTGTCAGCATATGGGGCGTGTCGAAGATAATGGCCATAAGAGCCATCTGGGAGGCTCTGCCGCTCGGCTCCGACGGCGTGCGCACCGTGAAGCATATTGTCGAGGAAGGCGTCGAGCTTTTCGGCTACGCCGTTATCTTTTGCTGGGCGCTGTCGTTTCTCTCGTCGCGCCTGGCCGCGTGGAGGAGGGCCAGGTTGTGAAGCGCGACTTTGAAATAGACGGGCTTCGCGCCGCCGTGGCAGCCGGATGGGGGGTCGTGGCGCCGTCGCTGACGCCGCTGCCTGGGCACGCGCATTCGCTCAACTTCAAGGTCGAATCTCAGCATTCGGCGCCGTTTGCCGCCAAGTGCGTGCCGTCCGCCAGATTCGGTTATCTGCGGCGGCTCGTGGCGCACATGAACTCGGTTCGCTCTCCAATCGCGGCATCGGCGCTTTTCGGCGGCAAGGTTCTCGATTTCCGGGGATGGAAGGTGCTCGCGATAAGGTGGATAGACGGCAGCTTGCGTTATCCGGACGACCTTTCAGACGCCGACATCGACGCATTCCTCTCGGCGCACTCCGCGTTTCTCGACGGACTTGTCGACGATGGCGAGATACTGCCTGCGCGCGACCCGCTGGCCGCGAAGCGCTCGCTCGCCGGGCGATTCAAGACGGCCGGCGCGGCGTCGCTCTTGCGCGAGCTGAAGCTGATGGATGACGACGCGCTTCAGCTCGCGCCGGGCGAGTTGCGCATCATCCACGGCGATCTGCACTGGGAGAACTTTCGTTTCAAGGGCGGCGCCGTGAGCGGATTTCTCGACATAGAAGAACTCCGCTTCGGCACGCCGGCGGAAGATCTCGTGCGCTACATCGTATGCCGGGCCGAGCATCTGAGATGGTTCGAGCTCGCGAAAACGCGGCGGCTTCTGGAGGTTTTCGCCCAGTTTGTACGCCGCACGCGCTATTCGAGGCGTGAATGGCTTTTTGCGGTGAACGGATATCTTCTGCGAAAGCTCGAGAAGAAGGTCCGGTCTTCGCGAGTACCGTGGTACGTGCGGCTCAATCTGGCTTTCAGGTTCAGATTCTACCGCAAGTTGCGCGAGACGGTGCTGGCCGAAACCGAGCCGGTGCGCGACACAACCAGAACTGTCGTCAAGATTCTGGGCGGGACGGTAAAGCGGTTCGCCGGCGGCAGGCGTTTCGACTGGGGCGAGCGCTGGCGGTTTGTCTGCGATCCTGCCTGCCAGGACTACGACTGGCTTTGCGTCTACGATGAAATACCGAGAGACTGGCCGGAGCTCGAGAGGGGGGCGATGCGTCTAAACTGCCCCGCATCGAGAACCATCCTCGCGACACAGGAGCCAGTATCGGTCAAATTCTACAACCAGGCCTACGTTCGCCAGTTCGCGGTTTTGCTCACCAACCGGCCGCGTTCCGCCGAGAGGCATCCCGGCTACGTGAAGGGCGAGGGGTACATGGTTTGGTACACCGGCAGGAGCTTCGCCGAGGAGAGGGCGCACGAGCCGGGCGAGAAGACCAAGTTGGTCTCTGCGGTATGCTCGGCGAAGAGAATGCGCCACACGAAGCACGCCAGCCGCTTCAGGCTGATGAAGCTCGCGAGCCGCGAGCTGGAAGGCTTCGACTGGTATGGCAAGGGCGTGCGCCCTCTCGCGGCGAAATCGGACGCTCTCGATCCGTACAAGTATCATATCGCCTTTGAAAACCACATCGGCCCCGGGCACTGGACCGAAAAAATAGCGGATGCGCTTGTGGCGGGATGCCTGCCGTTCTATGCAGGCGATCCGGAGATATCGTCCGCGCTGCCGGCGGACTGTTACATCCCGATACCGCCCGACGACCCCGAGGCCGCGATTGCCGTCATTCGCAAGGCCGTGTCGGAAGGCGAGTGGGAGAAGCGCCGCGGCGCGATCGCCGAGGCGCGGCGCAGATTGCTTGAACGCTACAATCTTTTTGCACAAATCGCCGGCGCCATCGAATCGGCGCCGGAGAGCCGGGACGCTACGCCGGTCGTCCCTGGATGCATCGTATCGCGCCGCCGCACAAGGCTCGTGCCTTCGGCGGCCATTGCCGACATGCTGCACCATCTGGCGAGGTTCGCCATGCCGGCAGGAAAGGATAACGGCCAATGAATCGCACTGTTAATGTAATCTGCCTCAAATGGGGCGACAGGTATCCGGCGTTCTACGTAAACCGGCTGTACGACGGCGTGCGCCGCAACATGAGCCGTCCGTTCCGGTTCGTCTGCTTCACGAATGAGCCGGAAGGCCTGTCGGACGGCGTCGAGGCGTTGCCCGTGCCGCCGCCGCCCGAAGGTCTCGCCGGCCACAAGTGGCCGACTGTGTACACCAAGCTCGCGCTTTTCAAGGACGGGTGCGGAGGGCTTTCGGGGCCTACGCTTTTTCTCGACATCGACCAGATAATAGTCGGCGGAATGGACCGCTTTTTCGACTACAAGCCCGGTGAATTCTGCATCATACACAACTGGGTCGAACGCCGCAAGCAGATATTCCGCGGCAGACCGCCGGTCGGCAACTCTTCGTGCTTTCGCTTCGACGCCGGGCGCATGAACCGCGTCTGGGAAAAATTCCGCGACAACCTCGATCTCGCCTACGACAAGAAGCGCTTCGTGACCGAACAGGCGTTCATGACATGGGCGGTCGGTCTCGAGAACGTCAACTGGTGGCCGGAGGATTGGGTCGTTTCATTCAAGCGCACGTGCCACAGGATATTCCCGGCGAATCTCCTGCTGCCGCCGAAAAAGCCCGTCGGCGCGTCTATACTGTGCTTTCACGGCGATCCTAGTCCGATTGAAGCCATCGGCGGATTTCGCGAACACAAAGGCAGACGCGTTTCGATACACCAACGCACTCTGCCCGCGCCTTGGATCGCGGATCTGTGGGAGGGTAAATGACGGAACCGGAGCTGCATCTTTTCGTCATCTGGCCGAAGGCGCGTTTCGCCGAGTCGCGCATCATGGCCGATCTTGCCCGCGAGACCGATGTTCTGTGGTCCGGCGAAATGCGCTTCGATTGCGACATGGCTCTCGCGTACCGCAGGTTCTACGGCACGAGCCTGCCGGACGAGCGCCGGAAGGTCGCGAACTGCGGCGCGGGCGCCTTTCGCGTGGTTGTCGTCCGCGACTGCAAACCGGCCTACGACACGGTCGACGCAGGCGGCGTCGCGCCGGTTTGGTGCAACGTCAGAATGCTCGCCCTCAAAACCCGCTATCGCGAGTGGGCCGGCCGCAAGCACCGAGTGCACGGCACGGTAAAGCCCGCCGAATTCGCGCGCGACGTTCTCATGCTTACGGGGCGTACGGCGGACGATTGGCGGGACGGAGTCCCCGCGGGCGCACTCGCGCCGCGGCTCCCGGACGGATGGCAGGCGATAAGCGCAGCCGGTCCGTTCGAACGCGGCGAGGCGGTTCCGTTCTGGGGCGAAACGTCGGCCGCGCTCGCGGAACCCGAGCTGTTCTTGGAGAACAAATACATAAACGACGCTTTTTGCAAAGGTTTGTTCAACGGACGCCCCGCGATTGAAAAACTGTCGTCCAAGGCCGTGTGGTCGATATGGAACGAGTATCGCACCGCCTCGCGCATGTATGCCGAGGCGCCGCAGGTCGTGCCATGTCCGTTCGCATGGCGGTACGCCGGCGACGGATCTTCCGCGCGGATTGTTTCGGAGCGCGTCCCCGGGCCCTCTCTCGCCGAGCTGATGAAGCGCGGACTTTCCGCCGCCGAGGCGGACGGCTTCGCGGCGGACTTTCTCGTTCTCGCGGACGCTCTTGAAAAGACGGGCATAGTCCATCGGGATCTTTTCGCCGACAATTTTCTTCTCGGGGACGACGGCCACCTCAAAGCGATCGACTGGCAGCTGGCCATCGACCGGCGCGCGTACCGCGAAGACCCGTGGGTCGCCCGCAACTGGAAGTTCCGCTATGTCGTTTTCGGCGTGAACCGCGAGCTGGGGCTTGGCGTCTGGAACGATTTCCACGCCATGGTCAAACTGCTCGATGAATTCCCGCAGACGGCCGCGGTGTCTGCCGCCCGCCAGAATCTCGCCGCGCGGATGCCTCGCATGGCTTTCGCGTCGCCGCCCGACCGCGCGACGCGGGTGAAACTGTGGCTCTATGCCGTTTCGCTCAGGTTGCAGATGATGCTGAGGGGGCGAGGCCACCGCAAATATCCGCAGCTTGAACGTCGCTGGCGAACAGTGAAGTGCAAGTGGCAGGACACGAAAGGATACTGAAAACATGCTTTTCAACAGTTTCGAATTTCTGGTGTTTCTTCCGGCGGTGTTCGCCCTGTACTGGCTGGCGAGGCCGAGCGTCCGTCTGCAGAATCTGATCGTGGTCGCCGCCAGCTACGTCTTCTACGGATGGTGGGACTGGCGCTTTCTCACGCTGATCGCCTTTACGAGCGCGTGGAGCCATCTGGCAGGATGCGTCGAACTGCGGCGCATCGACAAGGGTCTCGCCGCCTCGAAGGCGCTTCTCGCGGCGAGCTGCATCGTCAATCTCGGCATACTCGGCGCTTTCAAGTATTTCGACTTCTTCGCGGCGGAGGCCGCCGCGCTGCTCGCGGCTCTCGGCTTCGAGGCCCATCCGCCGACGCTTCGCGTCGTGCTGCCCGTCGGCGTGTCGTTTTACACCTTCCAGGCGCTGAGCTACACGATCGACGTCTACAAGCGCAAGATACGCCCAGTAAAAGATCCTGTGGCGTTCTTCGCCTACATAAGCTTCTTCCCGCAACTGGTCGCGGGGCCGATAGAGCGCGCGACAAACCTCCTGCCGCAGTTCACCGCACCGCGCCGGTTCGATTATGCCGATGCCGTGTCGGGATGCCGCCAGGCTCTTTGGGGATTCTTCAAAAAATGCGTTGTCGCCGACAATTGCGCGGTGGTCGCCAACACTCTTCTGAACCAGCCGGACCAGTCGAACGGCGCGGCAGTCTGGCTCGGCGCCGTCGCGTTCGCCTTTCAGATATACGGCGACTTCTCGGGATATTCGGACATAGCGATCGGCGTTTCGCGGCTCTTCGGCATCAGGCTCATGCAAAACTTCGCTTTCCCGTATTTCGCGCGCGACGTCGCCGAATTCTGGCGCAGATGGCACATCTCGCTGACGACCTGGTTTCGCGACTATGTATACATACCGCTCGGCGGCAGCCGGTGCGGCAAGTTGAGGCAGGTTCGCAACACGTTCGTCATCTTTCTCGTAAGCGGCTTGTGGCACGGCGCGAACTGGACGTTCCTCGCGTGGGGCGCCTTTCACGCGATTTTGTTCGTCCCGCTTCTTCTCGTGGGACGCAACCGCGACCACGTCGGCGCGACGGCCGATTCCCGCGCGCTGCCGGGCTTGCGCGAGCTTCGCCAGATGCTCGTCACGTTCCTGCTGGTCCTCGGCGGGTGGGTGCTCTTTCGCGCCGGCTCCATCGCAGAGGCCGGCCGGTGGTTCGCCGCAATGGCCGACCCGCGTTCGTTCTCGGCGCTGCGCGCCTTGCCGCGCGAGACGGCGGTCGGTTTCGCGGCCGTCGTGCTGATGCTTGCGGTCGAGTGGCTGAACCGCCGCGAAAAGTGGGGCTTCGCGCGTCTGCCCGCCGCCGCGCCGCTGCGATGGCTGGTCTACTATGTGATGCTATGGCTCGCGATTTTCTTCGCGCCGGGCAGCCAGAGTTTTGTCTACTTCCAGTTCTAAGGAGACGTCGTGAAAAGATTCGTGTGCAGACTCATGTGGTTTCTGTCGATTCCGGCCGCGCTTTCCGTCGCGTGGCTCTCGTTCGTGGTCGCGACGGATCGCGCGAGCTACGTCCGCTCTCTCGCCGCGCCTGACGGTGTCGACGTGCTGGTGTGCGGCGACTCGCAGACGAAGGACGCTCTAGATCCCGCCCTTTTCACCAGGCTTTTCAACTTCAGCAACGCGGCGTCGTCGCCCGACCAGAATCTGTTGCGGCTAAAGGACGTCCTCGCGCGCAACCCCGGCCGGTTCAAGTACGTGCTTGTCGACG
>CAMOXA010000026.1 GCA_946628745.1 uncultured Verrucomicrobiota bacterium
CGATGGGCATGATGATGGTCTCGCCGGTCACGATATCTCTGCCGTTCAAGCTGCTGCTGTTCGTCATGGTAGACGGGTGGACGCTGCTCATACAGGGTCTGATAAGGGGGTACGCCATATGACGCAAGCCGAGATTCTCGCCTACGCCCAGACCTGCCTCGTTCTCGTGCTGCGGCTGTCGCTGATACCGATTATCGTGGCGACGGTTATAGGCGTGCTCGTCTCGCTTCTCCAGGCTCTGACCCAGATACAAGAGCAGACGCTCGGTTTCGCGGTGAAGCTGATCGCGATTTCCGTGACGCTGTTGGCCTGCGCATCGTGGCTTGGCTCGTCGCTCCTGCTGTATACCCAGGACATATTCGCACACTTCCCGCTGTTGAGGTGAAAAACAATGCCGTACGTCGAGTTCCACAGATGGATACTTGCCGCAGTGCTGGCGATGGCCAGGCTCGGCGGAGCTTTTGCCATCTGCCCGGCGCTTTCCGACTCGATGATCCCCGGAGTGGCACGGCGCGTGGCGATTCTGGCGCTTTCGCTGATCGCGATACCTTCTGTCAAAGCCGGCATGCCGCCTGGCGAGCCTAACATGTGGGCTTTCGCCTTTCTTGGTTTCAAGGAGACATTCATCGGCTGGCTGATAGGTTTCTTCGGGGCCATACCGTTCTGGGTCGCCGAAAACACCGGCAACTTTATAGACAACCAGCGAGGCGCCACGATGGGCGAAGTATATTCGCCGCTGAACGGCTCTCAGGTGTCGACGACCGGCATATTCTTTACGCAGATCGTCTCAACCGTCTTTTTTGTCGGCGGGGCGGTCTTTCTGTTTCTCGGTGCGATATACGCCAGCTACCAGATATGGCCCGTCTTTTCAGGCATGGCAGGGTTTGTCCCGAATGCGCCGGAGACACTGCTCGGCACCCTTGACGGAATGCTCAAGAAGACGGTGGTCATCTCGGCGCCAGCCATCATCGTGATGTTCCTCGCGACGGTGGGGCTCGGCCTTGTGAACAGAACCGCGCCGCAGCTGAATGTGTTCTTCCTGTCTATGCCCATAAAATCGGCGCTCGGCGTCGCTATGCTCATAGTGTACCTGCCGTTCATCATGGACATGCTGATGTATACAAAAGAAGGCGACATCCTCTCGCCTGTCATGAAACTGCTGGGAGGTTGACAGCGATGGCCGAATCCAGCGGAGAGAAAACCGAGATGCCTACCCCGAAAAAGCTGCGCGACGCGCGGCAGAAGGGCCAGGTGTGCACGTCGAAGGATGTCGTTTCGACCGCGATTCTCGTCGTCCTTTTCGCGATTCTCGGCTGGATGGGCGTCGCCTTGATGGACGACATGGGCGAGATGCTCCGGTTCCTTTCCGTTCGCGTGGCCGACAATGACCTGCCCGCGATACGCGAATCTTCGAAATTCGCCCTGTTCGTCATTTGCAAGCACTCTTTCATATTCGTCATCGTCGCGGCTGCAATCGGCATCATAGGCAATGTGGCGCAGATAGGCTTCCTGTTCACGTTCGAACCCATCATACCGAAACTGGACAAGCTCAACCCGGTGCAGGGGGCGAAGAAGATATTCTCCATGAAGAATCTCTTCGAGTTCTTCAAGAACGTGGTCAAGGTGTCTTTTCTCGGCTACCTTCTGTATAAAATCATATGGGCCAGCGTGCCCGAGCTGCTGACGATGTGCTACGGCACGATCGACGACATATTCCCGTGCCTGAAGCTCATGCTCAAACGGCTGGCGATTTATACGGCGTTCGGCTACATAGTCATAGCGGTGGTGGATCGGATATTCCAGGGCAAGAACTTCACCAAAGAGATGATGATGACGAAAGACGAGGTGAAGCGAGAGTACAAGGAGATGGAAGGCTCCGCCGAGATAAAGCAGGCCCAGCGCCAGTTCCGCGATGAAATCCTGAATGGGCCCGAACCTGCCGCGGCCGCGAAGAGGTCCAACGTCGTCGTGACGAACCCGACACGACTGGCCGTGGGCATACGCTACAATCTGGACGAATACCCATTGCCGCGAATCTGCGCGAAAGGCGAAGGCGAAACCGCCAGGATAATACGCGAGACCGCTCTCGCCGAGGGCATACCGGTAATGGAAGACAAACCGCTCGCCCGCGCACTTTACGCGAAAGGCAAAATCGACGACTTTATTCCCGATTCGCTTATCGAACCTGTTGCCGAAGCCCTGAAGTGGGCCAAGCAGATCGAGGACGCTCGCAAGGAAGAGGCGGAGCTCGACTCCGTCTCGCTGGAGGACCTATGACGATAGAAGAATACTACAAAAAACTCGCTCCAAGATTGACCAACTGGCTTGTCTCGTCAGGCTCGTCCTATCACGAGGCCTGCGACATCGTGCAGAGCACATTCCTCAAGCTGTGGCAGATGCGCGACGACTTGGTGGATTCCGAGGAGTCCGTCTCCGGACTTGTCTTCACCATAGCCAGAAATCTGCGAAAGAACCTTGCGCGCGACAACAGCAGGATGACGTTCACAGACGAAGTGACCGAAGATGCCGCAGTGTCCGCCGCGCCGGCGACGCTGCCGTCAGACAACGCGTACCTGCGCCGGCGCCTTGTCAAAGCGTTCGCCAGCCTGCCGCCGGTCTTGCGCGAGACATACACGATGTTTCAGGTTGGCGAAAGATCGATTCGCGAGATTGCGGCGGAAACCGGTGTGAGCGAAAATCTTGTAAAAGTGCGCATATTTCGTGCGAAAGAGAAACTTAAAGAAATTTTAAAGGATTTGATGTAACCTTATTGTTCGCGATGTGTATCCCTCGCGGAGATCAAAATCATGACTATAAATGCAAATATCGGTTCCAACTACCTTCAGTCGGTAAAAAATGGTGCGGCCGCCGCCGTAAAGGGCGATGTCGCAGAAGCGTCCGTAAAAGCGTCAAGCCTGCCTTCCTTCGGGGGCATGACCGTATCGGAGGGCGTGGGCGACAGCGTGGACATACTCGCGGCCAGGTTGACGGCCGACGATCTGAGTCGCGACGACAGTCTTGGCAAGCTTGTCCTCACGGCGTTCAATCTGCCTCCCCCGGCTATGCCGGACTTTCGATAAGGCCAAGGGGGTCGGCTGAACGATGTCGGTTACCAGAAGCTGTCGGGCTTGGTTGTCGTTTTTCGCCACGCGCGTCTTCGGCATGGCTGTGGATGCGGCCACGATTGGCGCCGCGTATCTGGCGGCGTTCGTGCTTAGGTTCGATTTCGCCGAGCCGTCCTGGGGCTGGCGCAAGGTCGCGCTTTCGTACGCGATCGTGTGCATGGTCCATATTCTGGCGCTGCTCGTGTGCGGGTGCTACAGACTGGCGTGGCGCAGAACCAGCGTCCGCGACCTGCCGCGCTACGCGTCCGCAATGGCCCTCGCGTGCTGCGTGTTGACCGCAATGCGCTTTTTCATGCCGGATGTCGCCCTGGCGCACATTCGCCCGCCGTACTCCATAACGCTGATGTCGTTCGTTCTCGGTACGATCGGGATAATGGCCGTTCGCGTGCTTTGGCGCATCTCGTGGACTTCCCGCCGCGACGACGAGGAGCTTCTGGAGAGGAACGAAAAGACTTTCGACAATGCTGTCGCCGCGAGATTCCTCGCCGGACGCACCGTGATGGTGACTGGCGCGGGCGGCACCATCGGTTCGGAACTTGTCCGCCAGGTTGCCGCGGCAGGCGCCGCCAAATTGCTCATGGTCGAGAGGTGCGAGAACGCACTGTACGAAATCGACCGTGAAATGCGTTCGCGCCGCCTTTCGACTGAGTTGCTGCCTCTCATGGTGGATGTGAACGACAGATCGAAAATGGACGGCATTCTCGCCGCGGAGTCGCCCTCTGTCGTGCTGCACGCCGCGGCGTACAAGCATGTGCCTATGGTCGAATTGAATCCCGAAGAGGGCTGGCGAAACAACACCGAAGCCACGCGGCAGCTTGCGGAACTGTCGGCGGCACGCGGCGTCGAACGGTTCGTGCTGATCTCCACCGACAAGGCCGTGAACCCTGTTTCCGTCATGGGCAAGACGAAGCTTGCGGCCGAACGTGCCGTAATGGCGATGAATTCGAACGCGTCGACGACTTCTTTCTGCGCGGTCAGATTCGGCAACGTCTTCGGCTCGTCTGGTTCCGTCGTGCCGCTCTTCCGCGAGTTGATAGCAAAGGGCGGACCTGTCACTGTTACGCATCCAGACATGAAGCGCTACTTCATGACGGTTCAAGAGGCGGTGAGCCTCGTCCTTCAGGCGGCGTCCAGATCCGAAAGGGCGATATACACCCTCGACATGGGCGCGCCGGTCAAGATACTCGATCTCGCCGAGAACATGATATCCCAGATGGGATACCGGCCTTATGTCGACATACCGATCGTTTTCACCGGCGTGCGGCCGGGCGAAAAGCTTTTCGAAGAGATCGACGTGTCGGAGAAATCTGCATTCAAGACCGACATGGCCAAAATCTACATTACGCGCGGCGAAACAGTTCCTGCGGCCGATTCACGGTAAAATATGCGCATCGTTCCCGCTATGGTGCCGCTTGTTATGGTACAATATCGGTGTGAACGACATAGCGAGATTTTTCCGGCGGCGTGGAGCCGCGAGAAGCGCGGTGTTTATTGCGCTTGTAGCATTGTGCCGGCCGGTCGCCGCCGACATGGCGCTGAAAGCCAGAATCGCCGATCTGCCGCCGTTCGCCCAATCGGAGGATTTCGCGGTCTATACGGCCGACGCGACGGAGTTTGGCGCTGACAGGACGGGTGCCAGGGATTCTACGGCAGAGATACAGCGCGCGATCGACGCATGCGAAAAAGCCGAGGGCGGCACGGTGTATCTGCCTGGCGGACGGTACAAGGTTCTGGGCCGGCTTTCGGTGCCTGGCGGCGTGACGCTGCGCGGCGTTTGGGCGAGCCCCGATTCGGGCGGCCTTGGCAAGGGCACGATTCTAATGGCGTACGCCGGCCGCGGGGACGGCAAGCTCGACGGGCAGTGCTTTCTGAGAGTGCATTCCGGCGCATGCGTGCGCGATTTGTCGGTGTGGTATCCCGAGCAGCGGGCGGACTCTCCCGTGCCGTATCCAGCGACGATACGCGGGAGCGGACACACGACCGTATTCAACCTGACGCTGTACAATTCATGGTGCGGCTTCTGGAACAACGATTGTTCGTCGATGCTGATCAGGCGCATGTACGGCACGCCGCTGAAGCTCGGCATCCATGGCGCCTACGCATACGACATCCCTCGGATAGAGCATGTGCGTTTCAGCCCCCGCTATTGGGCGGGTAGCGGACTGGCCGGCGCGCCGAAAGGTAAGACGCTCGCCTCGCTCAAGGCGTTTTTGTATAAGAATCTGACATGCGTGCAGGGCGGCGAGCAGGATTGGGGATATTGGTGGGATCTTGATTTCGACTGCTGCCTGAAGGGCTTGTTTCTGACGGCGATACCAGACGACGATAACAAGAAGGTCGTGCCTGGAAACATCTGCGCAGGGAATGTGAATATACGCAACGCGGCTGTCGGCATCTATGTCGAGAACGCGGGGTATCCCGGTTTCATGCTCACATACGGCAGTGTGTCCGCGAAGGTATGCCCGATGTACTTCGCCGAGAAACCCGACTATTCGCGCTATTCCGATGCGGGGATGAACGTTTCATACCAGCGCGGATCGTCGCTGCTGGTGACAGGCGTCGAATTCCACGGCGGCAAGTACGCAGTCGCTTCGGCGAAGACCGGGCCGTACGGACTGAACTTCGCCGATTGCGCGTTTTCAGGGTACGAGCGCGCGGCGATACGGTCCGCGAGCGGCAGTGTCGGCGTGACGCGATGCAGATTCGCCGAGAAGACCGCCGGGGCGTTCGAAATGGCGGACGCCGTCGACCAGCTTGTGCTTCTGGGCAACACTTTCAAGGGTCCGCAAGACGTGAAAGGCTGGCTGGCGGGGGACGGGAGGATATTTCGCGATTCAAAGGACACGGCCTCGCCGCCTGCGATTCAGTTCACGTTCAACCATGTGCCGTCAAGACGCCCGACCGGGCGCGGAATCTGGAATGTGTGCGATTACGGCGCGGCGCGCGGAACGCTGGAGGCGATGCCGTCCGCAGACTCGACTGCGGCCTTCCAGAAAGCGCTGGACAAGGCCGGCGCGGCGAAGGGCGGAACGGTGTACGTGCCAGCCGGGGTCTACAGGCTGGAAGGTTCGCTGCGCGTGCCTGCCGGCGTTGAACTGCGCGGCTCTTTCGAGGGGGCGCACTACGGCAACTCCACTTCGCACGGCACCCAGCTGTGGGTGTACGGCGGCAAGGGCAGTCCGGACGGCGAAGCCCTGGTCGCGCTGGAGCGCGGCTCCGGTTTCAAAGGCTTTACGGTGTTTTATCCGGAGCAGGGATGGTCGGACAATGCGGCCGCGCCGGAAGAAGCACGTGTCAAGAAGTATCCGCCGACGGTGCGCACCGCCTCCGACTGCTGGGTGCAGAATTGCACTATAGTGTGCTGCTGGACCGCGATAGACGCGATGACTGTCAAGAGCGACAATCTCGAAATCGCAGACGTCACCGGCGCTGCCATGAACGCGACGCTTGAAATCGGCCACGGGGCTGCCGGCGGCGTCGTGCGGAATCTGCACTTCAACTATTCCAACTGGACCCATCAAGGCAAGTTCCCCAACCGGCCGAGGAATCTCCCTGGCGCGGGCGATCTTACAGAGTATACGTCGAAAGCGGTGAACGGTCTCGTGCTGGGCGACCTCAAGAAGTGCACGTTCTTCTCCTGCTTCAACATTCTCGTCGGCGACCAGATTGTACTGGTCCGTGACAAATACACGGGTGGTTCGTTCAAGGGCAAGATGTGGGGCGTTGCGTTTGACGCTGCCCACAACGGTGTCGTCGGCAGGAAGGGGTGCGATGCGGTGATCGGACTTGTCGCGTCGATGGGGGTGTTCAACCAACAGGGGGGCGGCTGCTACGCTGTGACAGAGCCGGGCTTTCGCGGCAAAATCGTGTTCTCCAACGCTGACGTTTGGTCTGGTCGCTCTCGCATAGCCGACGTGCGGGGCGGAACCGTCACCTTTTCGCAGCTTCTTTCGTGGTGCTGCCTTGAGGCTGTATGCCGCGGCGGCGGAGAAATGAACATGTACGCGTGCACGTACGTCTCAGACCATATAGGCGAGAACGACCCACGGGATTGCATCCGCTACGAGGCGGGCTCCAAAGGCGCGGCGTCCGGCAATTTCGAATGCCACAGGCGGCTTGGCCTCGCGGTGGCCTCTAATGCCGCCGTGAAGAAAGGCGTGAACGGAAGTCTTCGAACAGTGAAGAAAAAGGAGGAATAAGAGTCATGAGCAGGAAAGCGCTTGTCGCCGCGTTGGCCGCGGCGGCCTGTGCGGCGGCGTTCGCCGCCGGATCCAGGCACGCGGGCAATCCAGTCTATCCTACATACGACGGCAGGGTGATGGCCGGCTACCAGGGCTGGTTTCACAACCGTAACGGCGGGAAGATGTTCGCCGACCCGGCGAACGTCAGAATCGACATGTGGCCAGATGTAGCCGAGTACGAGAAGACGTATCCAACCGGGCTTAGACTCTCAAACGGCGAGGAGGCGCGGTTTTTCTCGAGCGACGACGAGTCCACTGTCATGACGCACTTTCGCTGGATGCGGGAATACGGACTCGACGGCGTGTTCATGCAGCGCTTTTTCTGTCACGCCATGCGGTCCAGGGCGAAAGACGGCCGCGACGAGGCTACGGTCGTGCTGCGGCATGCGCTCGCCGCCGCGCAGAAGCATTCCCGCGCCATCGCGGTCATGTACGACCTCTCCGGCCTCGCCCCCGGAAAGGACGATTGCATGAAGCTGGCGGACGACTGGAAGTATCTTGTCGATGAAGTCAAGGTGACCTCCTACGGCAGGCGGAACATGTATCTGCACCACCGGGGCCGGCCGCTCGTCGTCATATGGGGCGTGGGCTTCCCCGACAGGCCTTATTCGATACGCGACATAAAACTGGCCGAATTCATCGACTTCCTGAAAAACGATCCCGAGTACGGCGGCTGCAGCGTGATGCTCGGCGTGCCTACATGCTGGAGGACGCTTGAATACGATTGCGTAAGCGACGACTATCTGCACGACCTCATCAAGATGGCCGACCTGGTCCTGCCGTGGATGGTCCAGCGTTTCACGCCGCTTCTGCATTTTGAGATGGATCGCTACCGCGACACGATTATGAAAGATATCGCCTGGTGCAAGGCGGCTGGCGTGGACTATGTGCCGCTCGTGTATCCGGGCTTCAGCTGGCACAACCTCAGCCGCCATGAAAAGGGGATCGGCGGGGGAAAGCCCGTCGGCAGCATCCCGCGCATGGGCGGCAGGTTCTACTGGGACCAAGTGCAGACGGCGGTCGCGTCCGGCGCGAAGAGGCTGTACGTCGCCATGTTCGACGAGGTGAACGAAGGCACCGCGATATTCAAGGTTTCGGACGCGCCGCCTGTCGGCAAGAATTTCAAGATGGCCGACATGGACGGCCAGCCGTCGGACCATTATCTGTTCCTGACTGGTGAAGCGGCGAAACTGCTCAGGGGCGAACGCGGACCTACCGGCCTTGGCGTCCTGCCGGAGCGTACGTTCAAGTACGAGGGCAATCCGTTCGCGACCCATTTCTACTTTGCAGATCCGTCTGCGCATGTGTGGAACGGGCGGCTCTACGTCTACCCGTCGCACGACATCGACCCGCCGCGCGGATGCGACCTCATGGATCGCTACCACATCCTGTCGACGGACGATATGGTCAACTGGGTCGACCACGGCGAATTCATGCGCGCGAGCGATGTCGAATGGGGCCGCCCCGAAGGCGGCTTCATGTGGGCGCCGGACTGCGCCTGTAAAAACGGCAAGTACTATTTCTACTTTCCGCATCCGTCGCTCACGCGCTGGAACGACAGCTGGCTAATCGGCGTGGCGACGAGCGACCGGCCCGACGGAGGCTTCAAGAACATCGGCACCGTCCCGGGGCTTGGCGGCTTCGCGATGATAGATCCGTGCGTGTTCACCGATGTCGACGGCACCAGCTACATATACGCAGGCGGTGGCGGCAAGATGGTCGGCGCGAAGTTGAAGGATAATATGGTTGAGCTCGACGGAGAGGCCCGGCCGATGGTCGGTTTGGAGGACTTCCATGAAGGGCCGTGGGTGTTCCGCCGCGGCGACTGGTACTATCTCGTCTATCCTGACAACCACGAAGAGCCGGGCGTCGGCGGACAGAACCGCCAGCACTACTGCATGTCCAATAATCCGCTCGGGCCGTGGCGGCACAAAGGCGTCATTCTCGAATCGACAGGCTGCGACACCAGCCATTGCTCGGTCGTCGAATACAAAGGCAAGTGGTACATGTTCTACCACAACAGGGTTCTTTCCGGCCGCGGCAATCTAAGGACGCTTTGCTTCGACAGGCTGTATTTCAACGACGACGGCACGATTCGTCCTGTTGTCCAGACGCGTCGGGAGCGCCGCGCGTACTGGAAAGGCAAATAGCCGCACCGGATTGTTTCAATATCGAAAACAGAAAGGGGAATTCCCATGACAGTAAAAACAGCAGCATTGATCATCGCCGCACTGGCAGTGGCCCGGTGTGGAACCTGCGCCGAAAGAACGACGGTCGAACTTGGCGGCGACGCATGGAGACTGTGGCTGGATAGAGACGCCGCCTACAAGGGCGACGTCCTGCACATCAATGCCGTCGACGCGGCGAAGATACGCGCGGGAGAAGCCGGCTGGCTGACGCCTGTCGACGCCGGCCAGCTTTCCGTCGCAGGACCGACATGCGGCTGGGACGCTCTCTTCTCCAAGACGGTCGGCTGGCAGGATGCCGCCCGCGCGTGGAAGGACAAATCTCTCAGCCTCGAAGTGTCCGTGCCGGGTACAGTGGAGGAATATTTCTTCGACGCGATTTCGGGCGATCGCAAGGGACGGGGCGGCTCCGGCGACTACCGCGGCGTCAGCTGGTGGGGACGCACGTTCGACGTCCCGTCGTCGGCGAAAGGCCGCCGCGTGACTCTCTGTTTCAAGGAGGGCGTGCGCCAGCGCGCGGAGGTGTTCGTCAACAGAAAACTCGTCGCATACGAACTGGTGCTGCAATCTCCATTCGAGGTCGACATAACCGGCGTCGCCAGATATGGCGCCGCGAACGAGCTTGCTGTAAGGATTACGGACGCCAACGGCAACTTCGGCTGGGGCGACTATGTCTTCGAGAAGTGGGGCGCCTACCAGTTCCCGCTGTCGCACGGCTTCGGCGGAATCCTCGGCGGCGTGGATCTTGTCGTGACCGATCCAGTCTGCGTGGCCGATGTGTTCGTCAGAAACAAACCTGTGCCGCGCGACATCGACACGTATGTCGAAATCGCCAACCATTCGCAGACCGGCAAGAGAGTCGAAATAGAAGCCCGCGTCATCGAGAACTGGGCGGCGAACGCTCCGGTGTCCAAACCGAAGGCAATCCATTCTCAAAAAGCCGGCGTCGTGTCGATCCCGGCGGGCGGCGTGAAAACCGTGAACTTTAATTCCGTCGTCAAAGGCGCCAGGCTGTGGGATATCGGCGACGCCAACCTCTACGACATGGAGATTGTGCTCAGAGACGCGAATGGCTTTCTCCTTGACAGGAAGCTGACGCGGTTCGGCTTTCGCTATCTCGAACCGAGGGGAATCGGCTCCGATGCACAGCTCTGGCTCAACGGCCGGCGCGTGTTCCTGCTGTCGGCCATCAGTTGGGGCTACTGGCCTTCGAACGGTATCTTTCCGACGAAGGAATTGGCACGCCGCCATGTCGAGTCGGCCAGGAAAATCGGTATGAACATGATTAACTTCCACCGCTGCCGCGGCAACGACACTGTGATGAATGTCGCCGACGAAATGGGCGTCCTGTATTACGAGGAGCCGGGCGGCTTCAGCACCTACCGCCACAAGGACAATGACAACATGGATGGTGTCGACCAGTCCGTCGCCCATGAGATTTGCCGTCAGAAGCTGCTCCGCATGGTCAGGAACCACCGCAACCACGCTTCGCTCGCCATCTACAACATGATCAACGAACCCGGATGGAAACCCGACGATTTGGCCAAAGAGGATATGGCCCTGGCGCACCTCCTCGACCCGACGAGACTGATCGTCTACGGGTCTGGTTTCATGGGTCCGGTCAAGCCCGAACCTACGAAACTGCACATGCTGCCCTACGACTCGCGCCAGTACGAGGTGGGCTACGCCGATGTGCACAACGCCAGCAGTTCGCCGGGGGTGTATGTCGACTCCAACTGGAACTCTCCGAGCGGGTTCATGCGCAGCGAGCGCGACGAGAAGGAGCTTTTCATATGGGGTGAAGAAGGCGCATTGGCTACGCCGCCGCAGCTCGAACTCATCCAGGCTCAGAAAAAAGGCAGGCCCAACGGCTGGGACGGCCAGGAATACGACAGGTGGTACGAAGGCTACAGGTCTTATCTCGAAGAGAAGAGGTTGACCGACAAGTTTCCTTCGATAACCGGGCTCATTACATCCATGGGCGATATCATGTACTACGAGCATGGCAGACTTCTTGAAAACACCCGTATAGCCGACGGCGCCGAAGCCTACATATTCAACGGCTACGAGGACATGAAAGATGACAACCTCTCCGGCTGCGTAGACTGCTACCGCAATCTCAAGGGCACGCCGGAACTCATCTCCCGGTATATGAAGCCGCTTGTGATGTCCGTTAAGGTGCGAGAGAAGCTGGGCTCTGTCGGGGACGTGAACGAATGCGACCTTTTCGTGATAAACGAGTATGCCCTCGAACCTGGCGAATACGAGGTGCGCGCTGCGGTCAAGACGCCTGGCGGCAAGGTCCGCAAGCTGCACTCCGGCAAAGTCAAGGTGTCCGGCGGCGCCAAGTTCAGCGATCTCGCCGCGGCCGGCCTCAAGGTCGCCCTTGACGATGGACCAGGCTACTACAGAATCGCCGCGGAGCTTCTGGGAGCCGGCGGCAAGACTCTTGCCCGCGGCCAAGACGAGATGTTCGCCGTGGACTTGAAGAGCGAAAAGATCGCCGTGAAAGCCGCGATTGTCGGCGGTGGCTTGGAGTATGCCCGCTTTGCGAAGGACGTCCTCGGTGTCGACATCAAGCCATTCGACCCGTCGATGGGCGCTTTGGACTGCCTGCTGCTGGCGCCTACCGACCAGGGCAAGACGTTCAAACCGGTTCCGTCGTTCAATTTCCGTGCGAAGGACGGTGTTTCCGCCGGACTTAACCTCGACCACTATCGCGGCAAAAATTTCGAGTTCGAACTCGGACGGCGCGTCTCGACGGCGGCGATAGATTTCGATCTCAAGGCCAAACTGATACCCGGGTACGACATAATCGGGATGAGCGGATTTTCCGTGCGCTGGGAAGGGTATGTGTTCTCCGATGTCACCGGAGACGTTGAGTTCGAGTATACCTGCGACGATGGCGCGCGCGTCTGGTTCGACGGAGAACTCGTCGTGGACAAATGGACCAACGGCCCCAAGCAGGTTCGCGTGTTCACGCGCAGGATGGTCGCCGGCGAGAAGCACGCCATCAAGATTGAGGCCTATCAGGACGGCGGCGATTGGCTCGCCAGCCTGAAGTGGCGCCTGCCTGTGCCCGAAGTCCAGTACGACATGGCTGAAATCGTCAGGCGCGTGCGGGAGGACGGCACCAAGGCGATCGCGATAGAAGGTGCCGAGGATTGGCTCGCCAAGCTGCGCAAGGTAGGTGCGTTCCCGCAGTACAGCGTGTTCCATCCGCACAAGACGTGGGTGGGCCACAACATGTTCGTGGTGGATCATCCGTTCTTCGACGGGCTGCCCGTCAACTGCGGCATGAACTGGGAGTATCAGCGTCTGGCCGTATACGACGGGCCGCGTCATTTCGGTCTGGAGATGAAGGGCGAAGATGCGCTCGTCGGTCTTGTGGGCGTGCCGCTTAGAGGCATCGCGACGAGTGTCGGCATAGTGCCTTGCGGCAAGGGCCGCATCGTCTTCTCCAGCCTCGACATCGCGCCCAATCTCGCTTCGTCCGACAAGCCCGCCGCAACCGCAAAAAAGATATTTGCGAATATGCTCAAGTGGTCCGCCCGGCCTTGATGCGCGGCGGCTATGCGCTTGCGCACCGAAGCGATATTTGCTACAATATCGGCATCTGCCTGTGGGATGGCAGCGGGACGGAATCAAAGGAAAAAACGCAATACCCATGCTGTTGGTCGTGCTTGGTCAAGCAACTAGCAAGGATGGTATAATACTCCACCATGATGAAATTGGATGATTTCATGTGCCGGATGTGCGGAGCGTGCTGCCGCATCAAGGACGGGATCGTGCGCGTCTCAAACGAGGAGATTGCACGCATCGCGGCGTTTCTCGGGATGGATGAGGCCAAGTTCATCGAACGCGAGACTCTAGTCGCGCCAGACCGCAAGAGCCTGATTCTCAAGAGCCGCACTGACGGCTCGTGCGCCTATCTGACCGAGGACAATCTCTGCCGCATCAATCCCGTGAAGCCCGAGAAGTGCCGGACGTTCCCTTTTGAATGGATTAATCCCGATTCGGTCGAAGTCTGCCCGATGCTGGCGCAAAAGCGAGAAGGGGATTGACTTGGAGACGCTGTTTTTGGTAGAACATGCGTAGTTAATCAAGTAGGGGTTGATTATCTGTGGATATTTTGCAGAGAGAAAGGTGTTTTAACATGAAAATCAGAAACATTGCAGTCGGAATTGTTGTTGCCGGCGTCATCTTCGCCGGCGGCGTGGCGGCGGTGGCGTGGCAGAAGGGCTGGTCCATTCGCGGAACGGTGGAGCTTGGCGCCGGCGTGATTGCGGCGAAGGTGTCGCGGCACACGATCGCGGACAGAACGGCTGCGATTCTCGCGAAGAAGCCGCAGTTGAAAGGCGTGGCGAAAAATGCGGGCGGAAAGTTGCGGATACTCGTCTTCAAAAACGAGCGATCCGTCGAAGTCCACGCACCTGGCTGGAAAGCTCCGCGCATCTATCCGATGA